>NZ_JBYSZM010000043.1:0-59911 GCF_058787155.1 Sphingobium sp. FW305-3-2-15-F-TSA7
CCAACACTTCCTCGGATTCATCAAACTCGCCAGCATCATGCTATGGCTCAAATGATTAAATCGTCACCACAGCCTAGCAGAAGCGAATCTGGGCGTCCGGTACCGCAGGTGTGGGGTTGTACACATTGGCGTATTTGCCTGTTTTCGTGCTGTCGCCCGTCAAGTCACGTTTATCCCGAACCAGAAATGCCGCGTTATATTTGATCTGCGGCGTACCGAAATATGCTGTGCTGATGAGTGGTTCGTATTGGTAGGTGATTTCCACGAACATAACCGCACTGCCCGCAGGTGCCGTCATGCGGTTGTCCGCTGGCCCCATGCCGAGAAATGCGGTTCCGCTGGCGCCCGTGCCCTGCGTCCCGTACGTACCCAGCGTGCCGTAGGCGGACTGGATGAGGGTGCCGTTCTTTTTCAGCGTGCCCATGCACCGTTGCCAGTGAATCCATTGCCCTCCCGAGCTGTTTCGCTCCAGGCTCGAAAGCACGATTCGCGCCTTGCTGGAGATGTTCAGCTTGCCTGCCTGCTGAGTGGCGGCCGCAAACGTATCGACGACGTCGACTTCTCGAATCTGGGTTTGCGAGAGCGCGCCATCCTGACCGATACGCGACGTGTTATCCGCCATCGAGAGCGCGATCTGGCTAATTCTCATATGAGCCATGGCAAGATTGGCTGCCTCGATACCGCCCGCACCGACTGCCAGAACGATAGGGAGGGCATAGGCAAATTCGACATATGCAACGCCGGAGCGCGCACTGGCGATGCGCGACATGAGTGTACGAAGGCAGCGAAGGCCGATCGATATCTTCATGATGCGCAGACCACGACGGGGATGACCTGGTTGCCATAGGGCTGATTGCGGAGCACCGTCGTGGCAGTTGCCGTATTGTTGGCGGACCATCCGAAAATCTTGATCGGCATTATTCGAGGATAGGTAACGGTCACTGTGTAGCGTACGATATCGTCCGGCCCACCCGATCCATCCTTGCCTCGATCAAGGTCGAATGTGCCGTTACCATTGAGATCCTGATAGCATTCGTTGCTTGAACGTATTCCATCATTGTTTGAGTCTGTGAAAGGTTCCGGATTTCCGACATCCGAAAAAGTAGAATAGCTCTTTCGAGCGCTGATAAAGGTTGCGTTCTTTGATATGGTTTTCACCTGATTTTCGACCCGTTGATCGATCGCCGTGATCTTGCTGCTGGCGTTTTCGAGTGTCGAGTTACGACCCGCCTCATTTAGGGCGCCCTGCAGCACCGCGACGATATAGGCCTGATAGCCAACTTCCAGACATCCGCAGACCGTGAGGATCATGACGGGTGCTATCATGGCGAATTCGACGGCTGTCACGCCTTTGCGATCGGACGTGAATTGCCGGAGTCGGGAAATGGCGTCGATCATTTCTGTAGCCTCAGTTCGGCGATCTTTGCCGCGATCTCCTTGAATTTGTCCTTCAAGGCCTGATCGGTCGAGGCAATGAATGCCTTCCCGGAATTGGCGCAGCCGCTCAATTCTGTCGTGATCGCCGGTGCATAGGCGACCACCCAGATCGTGATGTTCTTTGCCTTTGCGGCAGCACAGATCGCGCTGAAGCGCAGATTGTGGCGTGCTTTCATATTCGCCAGCGTGGGGGTGGTGCCGCTTCCCATCACTCTGCGGTCGAGCTTTTCAAATCCGTAAAGACTGTAAATGCCCGGATCCGGCCGCATCTCGCCATCCGTCATATAGATGATATGGCGGCTGATCGGCTTGCCATTCGGGGCGGTCGTATTCTCGCTGCCGAAGATGCCGGTGGGTGACAACACGCGCGCGCCCCACAAAATGCCAATGTCGTGATAGGTGCCACCATCGGCAACGAAGCCATTGGACGCCAGCAGGTAGCTCTGGACCTGGGCCAGCGTCATTGTCGTCAGCTTGGACACTTGCTTGGGGCAGACATCGTCCGGATTGCTCGTTGCGTCCGTGTCGAAGATCATCTTGCCGAATTTTGGCCGCCAGCTGGATGCAGTCGAATCGGGAATCTTGTCGATATCGAGATCGATCGCGCCACTGGGGATCGGCGTAAATGAAGTCGCTGCCGTCGTATCTCGCTCTTCCAGGCACCCCGGCCAGGTCACTGTTTCTGTGCTCAGTCCAGTCGCTCCGGCCAGCGTCGGCAATTGAACGAGGTCGTATTCACCGGATGTCAGCACATGGCCGGACGATCCGGTGGCGATCGTTATTGGAGTCTTGACTTTATATTGACTGACATCGATGCTTTCCGATCTGTATATCCAGTTCGTAAATTTGAATCCAGGCAGATAGGTGTCGACGATCTTATCGCGCCGGCATGTTTTGTTGCCACTTCCGGAAATATTTGTTGAACCGCCCCAATCTTTTACGACGTATCTCGTTACGGTGCGAGTGTTTGGTAGATTTCCGACGGCGGGTAACGGAGTTCCTGCTGGATTCGGAGCAAACCCAGTAAATGCTTGATTGCTTCCGTATTTAGAGCAATTTGAAGACGATATTGCAGATCCATAAGTTTCGATTACTGGTGCTGCGGAAGAATTTGGCTGATCTGCATATGAGGCGGTCGAGAATTTAGCGACGCGTGAACGATAATTATGTGCATCGTTTATATACGTGCTGGGCATCAAGGTGCCCATGTTCACTGTCGTTGAATAAGGAACGAAAGCAAATCGCAAACGCGCTTCGTTGCTTATGGCGCCATTGATCGTTGTGTAGAAATCCTCAACCGCAGTTCGCAATGCCTTGATTCTGGCGTTCGTTTTTTCGACGTCGCCGTTGTTCAGGCATGTTGCATCGGTATCGCTCGCCGCGCAGTTCATCGTGCCGCTAACGTCGAGCACGAATACGACATCCGTGTTCGCGATCTCCAGGATCGCCTCGCAGCTTACACTGATCGCGATCGCGGGCTTGTTGAACAAGCGCATGAGCGTCATGGGGACGGTTGCGGTTGCGTCTGCTTCGACCTGACCAGCGGCGGTGCCACGGGGGGTGAAGTCGATGCCAGTTGTTCCGAACGAACCAACCGGATAGTTGAAACTGAAGAAATTTTCAGCCTGCGTCTGCGCAGCCGTCTCTGTATCGAAATTGGCGGTTGTCATGGCCTTTCGACCTGCCAACGCCCCCGCGTCGCAGGCCTGCTGGAGGCGTGACTTGACCATGTAGAGGCGCGCCATGTCGAACGCGGAGCCGACCATGCCGATGATCGGGATCATCGAGATCGCCATGATCATCATTGCATTGCCACTGGTATCCGCCGCGAAACGCATTATGCGCCGCGCCATGCTCCGTTGCCTGTCCTGCCGCTTCTTCATGCCCCAACCCGATCCCCACGAGGCGTGCAGGGCACACCTCATCGTGCACCCTTGCCAGCAATTGACTAACAACTGGTTTCCTGAACCGGCGGGGTTGTAACTGTAGTGGTTGATGCGGAACTCGCTCTGGCCTTGGTCCATGCGCCTGCACGGAAACGAGACTCCTTAAGATTGCTCTTCGCGCTCGATGCTCGCCTTGGCGGCATCGTCCGGGCGACGCGTGAGCCATTGATCGGTGAGATGCGGTTGACCTGGTGGCGTGATGCGCTTTCGGCACTGGGCAAGGCTGATGTGCCGGCGGAACCGCTGTTGCGCGACATGGCCATGCTGGTTGAACGGCACGATCTCGACACCGATCTGCTCGCGACGATGGTCGATGGCTGGATCGAATTGCTCGCACCCTTTCCTGTCCCAGATGATGCACTTCTAGCGTTTGCCGGCGCGCGAGGCGGTGCGTTGTTTCGCACGGCAGGCCATATATTGGGCGCCGATATGTTCGACCCGCTCCAGATGGCCGGCCAGGGCTGGAGTTTGACCGACTTCGCCTGCCATTGCTCGGATGCCGACACCACCCGCCGCGCTATGCTGTTCGCCGTTCCAATGCTTGAAACCGCATTCGCGACGCGCTGGCCCAAACAGGCGCGGCCACTGGGCATGATCGCCACATTAGCGCGCCGCGATGCGCGCGCCGGCGGGCCACCGGCCAGGCGCGGCTCGCCCGCGCGCCAGTTCGCGATGCTGCGGCACCGTTTGACCGGTCGCTGAGGCTTTACGCTGCGGCCCGCGCCGCGCTAGCATGGCCGTTCGCGCATAGGGGAGGGCGAAATGGGACGGTTCGTGGCCGGTGTGGCGTCTGCATTGCTGCTCGCGGGGGCATTTTTCCTGTGGTGGCAGGGGCGGGCGAGGGACGATCTGCCACAGCCGAAACAGGTCGCTGCGCGCGATCTGAGCCTGCCCTTGCTGGGCGATGCGATGGCTCAGCCGCCGGCGGCGAGCGACAAGACGCGCGAGGAAAAGCGCTTCAACCGCATCGACAAGGACAAGAATGAGGAGATCGCGACCGAGGAATATTTCGCGAGCCGGCGCAAGGCGTTCGCGAAGCTCGATGTCGATCGCGACGGCCGGCTGTCGTTCGACGAATGGTCGATCAAGACGCGCGAGAAATTCGCCAAGGCCGATGCCGACAGTTCCGGACGGCTGACCCGCACCGAATTCGCGACGACTGCGGTGGTGCGAAAGGTCAAGCCGAAGCCGGATTGCCCGCCGGCGCGGCCGGTTTCGGAGGAGGAGGAGAGCTGATCGCTTCCTCGCCGATCCATTCCGCCAACGCGGCGCGCGCGCGATCGGTATAGAGCAGCTTGCGATCCGCCTTCTTCGTCTTGCGTTCGAGCGCGAGCGGCGGGAACAGACCGAAATTGACGTTCATCGGCTGATAGTCGTCGATCGCGGCGCCGCCGGTGATATGGCCGAGCAAGGCGCCGAGCGCCGTGGTCGGCGGGGGAGGTGCGAGCATCTCCCCCAATATCTCGGCGGCGGCGAAACGGCCGGCGAGCAGGCCGACCGCGGAGGATTCCACATAGCCTTCACACCCGGTGATCTGCCCGGCAAAGCGGACATGCGGCGCGCTTTTGAGCCGGAGTTCGCCGTCGAGCAGCTTGGGCGACTGGATGAAAGTGTTGCGGTGGAGGCCGCCCAGCCGCGCGAACTCGGCCTTTTCCAGTCCCGGAATCGTGCGGAACAGGCGAACCTGTTCGGCATGTTTCAGCTTGGTCTGGAATCCGACCATATTCCACAAAGTGCCCAGCGCATTGTCTTGCCGCAACTGGACGACGGCCCATGGCCAGCGGCCGGTGCGCGGATCGTCGAGGCCGACGGGTTTCATCGGGCCGAAGCGGAGCGTGTCGAGGCCGCGTTCGGCCATCACCTCAATCGGCATGCAGCCCTCGAAATAGGGTGTGTCGCGCTCCCATTCCTTGAACTCGGTTTTTTCGCCGTCCATCAGCCCCTGGTGGAAGGCCAGATACTGGTCCTTGGTCATCGGGCAGTTGATGTAATCCTTGGTTTCGCCCTTGTCCCAGCGGCTCGCCATCCAGCAGATATCCATGTCGATGCTGTCGCGGTGGACGATGGGGGCGATGGCGTCGAAAAAGGCGAGCGCGTCCGCGCCGGTCTCAGCGCCGATGCTTTCGGCAAGGCGCGCCGCGGTAAGCGGGCCGGTGGCGACGATGGTCAGGCCCGAGACGGGAAGCGCATCGATCCGCTCGCGGACGATCTCGATATTGGGATGGGCTTCGAGCGCCGCGGTGACGCCGGCCGAAAAGCCGTCGCGGTCGACCGCAAGCGCGGAGCCGGCGGGCACTTTGTGGATATCGCCCTGCGCCATGATCAGCGAGCCGAGCGCACGCATCTCGGCATGGAGCAGCCCCACGGCATTGCTCGACGCATCGTCCGAGCGGAAGCTGTTCGAGCAGACCAGTTCGGCTAGCCCCTCCGTCTGGTGTGCCGGCGTCATCTCACCGCTGCCGCGCATTTCGGAGAGGCGTACCTTCACGCCGGCATTGGCCAGCTGCCATGCGGCCTCGGAGCCGGCAAGTCCGCCGCCGATGATATGGATCTGATGGGTCATGGGTGGCCTCTAAAGCATCGCGCGGAAAAGTGGGAACCGGTTTTCCGCCCAAGCGATGCGGCCGTCAGAATCTACAGCAAGTTTCGCGATCCGCGGATCGCGAAACTTGCTGTAGGCAGAGCGGGCGTCTTTGCTATGCTGCGTTCATGAAGCTGTTCACCATCGGCTATGAGGGCGCGACGCAGGATGCGTTCGTCGCTGCGCTCCAGGCTGCCGGCGTGGCGCGCGTGATCGACGTGCGTGCGGTCCCGCTGTCGCGCAAGCCCGGTTTCTCGAAGAATGTGCTGGCCGCGGGGCTGCGCGAAGCAGGCATCGACTATGTCCATCTGAAGGCGCTCGGCACGCCACCCGAAGGGCGCGAAGCCGCGCGCAAGGGCAATCGTGCCGGGTTGGAGCGCGTCTATGCCGGCCAGCTCGAATTGCCCGAGGCGATGGTGCAGGCGGCGCAGATGATCGAACTGGCGCGTGAAAAGCCGAGCGCCTTGCTCTGTTTCGAGCGCGATCCGGGCATATGCCACCGCACCTTGCTTCACCAGGCGGTCGCCGCCGATGCCGAGATCGTCGATCTCTATATTTGAGGAGGATGCCATGCTCGACCATATTGGTGTCGCGGTTTCGGATCTGGCGCGTTCGCGCGCCTTTTACGCAAAGGCGCTGGCCCCGCTCGGCATCGTCGAGATGATGGAAGTCGGTCCCGAACTCACCGAGTCGAGCGGCACGGCGGTCGGTTATGGTGCGGACGGCAATCCCTTTTTCTGGATCGGCGACAATGAACGCGTGGGGCAGGGGACGCACATCGCCTTCCGCGTCGAGGATCGTGCGATCGTCGACGCCTTTCATACCGCCGCTCTCGATGCCGGGGGCCGCGACAATGGCGGCCCCGGGATCAGGCCGCATTACGGCTCCGATTATTATGCCGCATTCGTGCTCGACCCCGACGGGATCAACGTGGAGGCAGTGTGCCACAAGCCGGCCTGAGCAGCATGACGCGCGCGTTGATCGCGCTCAGTATCGCCTTTGGTCTCAGCTATATTCCGATCCTCGGGCTCTCCTGGTCGCCTGGCCTGACCATTTTTTGGAAGGGTGCGGGCGTAGCGCTGCTCGCGGTCGCGGCGGCGATCGAGGCGCGGGGACGTGACGGCTGGCTGCTGGCGTTGATGCTCGCACTGGGCGCGCTTGGCGATGTGCTGCTCGAACTCGCTGGTCTGACCGTTGGTGCGATTGCCTTCGTGGCCGCGCATATCGCGGCGCTCGCGCTTTACCTCACCAATCGCCGGCCAGTGATGACGGGCAGCCAATATGCCCTCGCGCTGCTCGTGGTGCCGCTTGGCGCCTTCATCGCCTGGTCGTTGCCCGCCGACCGGGCACAGGCGCCGGGCATCGCGCTCTATGCCCTGTTCGTGGCGGCAATGGCCGGCGCTGCATGGGCGAGCCGATTCCCGCGGTTGCGGACCGGGCTCGGCGCGATGATGTTCCTGCTGTCCGATCTGCTGATCTTCGCACGGATGGGGCCGCTGGAGGGGGCGGTCTGGGTCAGCCCTGCGATCTGGCTGCTCTATTATCTCGGCCAGCTTCTGATCTTCACGGGGGTGACGCGCTCGCTGCCGCGTCCGATTTCGGCCTGATCAGGCGCCCTTGATCGTTCGGACCGCCTTGGCATAGGCGCGATGCGCGATCGCCTTGGTGCGGTTGCGCTCAGGGAAGCGGCCGGGCGCGCGCGGATCGAGGCCGAGCTTGCGAAGATAATGGTTCGCCAGGCGCGCATCCGCCTCTTCCATGCTCCAGTCCGATCGCCACGTCACCGAGAGCGAGATCGAGACTGCCGGGCCGTTCTGCACCCAGTGCGGCGCCTTGACCGGCACATGGATGGCATCACCCGGCGTGAGCGTGAAGGCACGCCCCTTGGCGGCGAACGCGTCGTGCCAGGGCAGGTTGCGATGATGTTCGCCGCGGTGGAACGCTTCGTGTGCATAATGGCTGGCGAGTTCGGCGTCGTCGGGCGGGAAGACCGTCATGATCTTGTTGCCGCGGATCTGGAGCAGGATATTGTGCTCGGGATCGAAATGGAACGGCGTGACCGCGCCAGGCGAGGAGACGAAGATGAACGCCTCGAGCTTGCCCATCGGCCCCGTCACCGGATCGATAACCGGCACGATTTCTGCGAGCGCGCCGTTCAGCAGCGCGGCGTAGGCGGGATCCTGCTCGACATTCTTGAGCACCATCCAGGATCCGTTCTCCTCGATCGAGCGGATCGTATCCTCGATGCCCAGGCCATTGCCCGGCGTCGCCGCGGGATCGACGCCGATCGGCAGCGCGCCACTGTTATATTCGACGCTTTTCGCGGGCAGGCGCGAACCCAGCGTGGCGAGCGACTCCAATGTCAGCAGCGGATGCGTCAGCAGCCGGTGCGGGATGATCGCGGGCGTTTCGGGATAGGCGGCGGCCAGCGCGGCGCGGGATGCGTCGTCGAAAGCGAGGATATCGGTCATGTCGCGCCTTTCCGGTCGGCGAGGAGTGTACGGAGCGCCGCGGACGCGTTTTCGGCGGTGCGGCACAGTGCGAATTCGGCGCGACGGGCAAGGCCCGACAGCGGCAGGGTGATGCGGACGATCGAACGGCGTTCGGTCCAGAGCCGGTCGATCATCGGATGGCCTTCGGCGGCGCAACTGTCCATCCAGCGGATGGTGTCCGAGCCGAGCACGCGCGTGATGTTCGCAAGCTCGATCAGCACGCCGGGAGAGAAGCGGGCGAATTCCTCGTCATAGGCGATCTTGTAGGAGAAGCTGCCCGGCGGTGCGGCGAAGTTGACCAGCATGGCGATAGCGCGGCCGTCGATGTCGATGCGCAGTATATCGAGCATGCGCGCATCGGCGGCGCCGGTGACGACATCCTCGAAGAAACTGCGTGTGGCGATATCGTTGGCCAGTGCCTCACCGTCGCTGCCTTTCCAGCCAGCGCTTTCGAGGCGCAGGAAATCGGCTGCCCAGGCGGCTGCATCGTCTCCCGGGCCGAAGGCGCGGGTCTCGACCCGGCCCAGTTCGGCAAGGCGGTTGGCAAGGCGTCGGAATTCCTTGCGCTTCTTGCCGCGGATCGCCCGGTCGACATAGGCGTCGGCGTCGAGCTCGCTCTCCAGCAGCGCGCGTGAGCGGCGGTTGACCGTGTCGCAAGGGCGTCCGCGTGCGGCGGCGGCGGCGATGAAACCCTGATGCACCGGGCCATGCTCGGCGATATGGGTGATGTGGAGGAAGCCGCGCGCCCAGTCATGACCGTCGAACAGGCTGATCAGCGCCGCGGCGGCCTCGGTCTCATGCCCGGTCCGGATCAGCGGCGTACCGAGGAAGCTCTGGCCATGGACCCAATTCTCGACATGCGATGCGGGCATCCGGCCATAGCGCTGCGCGATGACGACGGGCATGAGCGCGATCATCGCGCGGCCCGCCATGACCATGGCGATGCGGATGTCCGCGCCATCCGAAAGATGCTTCAGGCTGGGCAGCATGAACCAGGGGTGGAGGAAACAATTGGGCTCGGCGGCATGACGCGCCAGATCGCGCCATCCGGTCAACTGCGCCGAATCGAGCGCCGCCGGCACGACCAGCGTCGCCGCCGGCGCGGGGCCGGCGGGCAGACCCCGCGCCATTGCGGGGATTCCAGGCTCTACACCCATGCGGATTGCCGGCAGCGGACCATGTGCCGGCCTTAGGCCATGACGCTTAATTTTCCGGAAAGGCGATGGGTTAACAGCGCGCCGGGCGCTGGCCGGCGATCACTCGCCGGCCGGCTCGTCCGCAGTGCCGTTTCCGGCTTCGCTTTTCGCTTCGGCTGCCGTCCCGGTTTCCTCGCCGGTCTCGGCGTCGTCGTCGCTTTCCTCGATCTTCGCGGCGCTGACAACATGTTCATTGTCCGAGACGTTGAACAGGCGGACGCCGGCACTGCCGCGACCGATGACGCGCAGCGTGTCCAGGCCCATGCGGATCAGCTTGGCCTGATCGGTGACCAGCATGAGCTGTTCATGCGCATGCGCCGGGAAACTTGCCACCACCGGGCCGTTGCGGCCGATATTGTCGATATTGGTGATGCCCTGGCCGCCGCGATTGGTGCGGCGATATTCATAGGCCGAGCTGCGCTTGCCATAGCCATTGGCGCAGACGGTGAGGATGAACTCCTCCGCGTCCTCGAGCTGCTTCATGCGCTCGGGCGACAGCGTCGGTTCGTTCTCATTGTCCTTCCACGGCGCTGCGCGAAGATAGGCTTCGCGCTCCTCGGTGGTGGCGTCCGAACCGCGCAGGATCGACAGCGAGATCACCTCGTCGTCTTCCTTCAGGGTGACGCCGCGCACGCCGGTCGACGTGCGGCTCTGGAATTCGCGCACCGCCGTCGCCTCGAAACGGATCGCCTTGCCCTGGCGCGTGGCGAGCAGGACATCGTCCTCCTCGGTCAGCAGCGCGACGCCGATCAACCGGTCGGTCGCATCTTCGTCGAAGCGCATCGCGAATTTACCGTTGGTCGGCACGTTCGAGAAGGAATCCATGCTGTTGCGGCGGACGCCGCCATGCGCGGTGGCGAAGATGACGTGGAGCTTGCTCCACTCCGCCTCGTCCTCGGGCAGCGGCAGCACCGTCGAGATCATCTCGCCCTCGGCCAGCGGCAGCAGATTGTTCATCGATCGGCCGCGCGTGGCGGGCGCGCCCTCGGGCAGGCGCCACACTTTCATGCGGTAGACTTTGCCGTGCGTGGAGAAGAACAGCACCGGCGTGTGGGTGGACGTGACGAACAATTCGGTGACCGCGTCCTCGTCCTTGGTCGCCATGCCGGCGCGGCCCTTGCCGCCGCGCTTCTGCGCGCGGAAGGTGTCGAGGCTGGTGCGCTTGATATAGCCGCCCAGGGTGACGGTGACGACCATCTCCTCGCGCTCGATCAGATCCTCGTCGTCGATGCCGTCGGCCGCCGGCGCGATCTGCGTCCGGCGCGGCGTCGCGAACTCGTCGCGGACCGCCTGGATCTCGTCGCGCATCACGCCGTAGAGCTTGATGCGATCCGCCAGGATCGAGAGCAGCTCGGCGATGCTGTCGGCGAGGATCTTGAGTTCGTTGCCGATTTCGTCGCGGCCCAGCGCGGTCAATCGATGCAGGCGCAGGTCGAGGATCGCGCGGACCTGGAGTTCGGACAGCTTGTAGCTGTCGCCTTCGACCTCATGGTCGACCGCTTCGACCAGGCGGATATAGCCCGCGATCTCCGCGACCGGCCATTCGCGCGCCAGCAATGCCGCACGCGCTTCGGCGGGGCTCGACGAACCCCGGATGATGCGGACCACCTCGTCCAGGTTGCTGACCGCGATGACGAGGCCGAGCAAGAGATGCGCGCGCTCGCGCGCCTTCATCAGCTCGAATTTCGAGCGGCGGGTGATCACCTCTTCGCGGAAGGTGACGAAGGCCTCGATGATGTCGCGCAGGTTCAGCAATTCGGGGCGGCCGCCGCGAATGGCGAGCATATTGGCCGGGAAGCTGTTTTGCGCCGGCGTGTGACGCCAGAGCTGGTTGAGCACGACATCGGGCGTCGCATCGCGCTTCAGGTCGATGACGATGCGCACGCCGAGCCGGTTGGATTCGTCGCGAATGTCCGAAATGCCTTCGATCCGCTTGTCCTTGGCGGCTTCGGCGATCTTTTCGACCAGATTGTTCTTGCCGGTCTGATAGGGGATTTCGGTGAGCACGATCGAACGGCGGTCGCCGCGACCTTCCTCGACGACATGCTTGGATCGCATGATGATCGAGCCGCGCCCGGTGTGATAGGCGGAACGGGCGCCATGCTGGCCCAGGATCAGCGCGCCGGTCGGGAAATCGGGACCGGGCACGATCTGGATCAGATCGTCGATAGTGACCTCTTCACCGCCGAGCACGCCACGATCGATATAGGCCAGGCAGGCGTCGATGACTTCGCCCAGATTGTGCGGCGGGATGTTGGTCGCCATGCCGACTGCGATGCCGCCGGCGCCGTTGACCAGCAGATTGGGGAAGCGCGCGGGCAGAACCTGGGGCTCGGTCTCGGACGCGTCGTAGTTCGGCGTGAAATCGACGGTGTCCTTGTCGAGATCCTCGAGCAGATAATTGGTCACCTTGGCCAGGCGGGCCTCGGTATACCGCATCGCCGCCGGCTCGTCGGGATCCATCGATCCGAAATTGCCCTGACCATCGATCAGCATCACGCGCATCGACCAGTCCTGCGCCAGACGGGCGAGGGCCATGTAGATCGCGCTGTCGCCGTGCGGGTGATATTTACCCATGACGTCGCCGACGATGCGGCTGCACTTGCGATAGGGACGTCCGGCGACATAGCCCGCTTCCTGGCAGGCGTAGAGAATGCGGCGATGGACGGGCTTCAGGCCGTCGCGCACATCGGGCAGCGCGCGGCTGACGATCACCGACATCGCATAGTCGAGATAGCTCGACTTCATTTCGTCGACGATGTTGATCGGGGTAATGTCCGAAGGGTCGGCGAGGACGGTCTCGTCGGTGCTCAATTTGGTGCTTTCAGATTTGTTTCGTGTCGATGACACGTCCTAGCCCATGGGCGACGGCAGCGCCACCCCTCGCGCGTACGTACGCGCACGCGCGCGAGGATGTGAATCGGAGCGGGCAGGCGGCCGATGCGGCCTTTCTCGAACGGATTCTCAGCGCCGGATGAAGCGCCAGAGCGTCTCGTCGCTGCCTTCGGGCTCGTAGCGATAGCCGTCGGTCTCGAAGCCCTTGAGCGCTTCGACGTCGCGGTGATGATGTTCGCAGATGAAGCGGGCCATCATCCCGCGCGCGCGCTTGGCGGCGAAGCTGTTGAAGCGGAGACCGGCCGGCCCTTCCTCGCGGAAATCGATGGTGATCACGCGGATGCCGGGATCGAGTCGTCCCTCGACCGCGCCCCAATATTCGCGGCTGGCGAGATTGACGATAGTGTCCGACCCCTCGGCTTTCAGATCGGCCATGGCGAGATCGGCGATCCTCTGGCCCCAGAAACCGTAAAGGTCCCCGCTCGCCGGCGCCCAGCGCGTGCCCATTTCGAGCCGATAGGGGCGGATTTCGTCGAGTGGCCTGAGCAGGCCGTAGAGACCGGACAGGATGCGGACATGATCCTGTGCGAAACGGATCGCCGGCTCGTCCAGCGTCCGCGCCTCGAATCCGACATAGACGTCGCCGGCAAAGGCGTAGATTGCGGGCCGCGTCGGCAGGTTGGCGAAATTCGCGTACCGCTCCACGTTCAGCACCGCGAGATTTTCCGAAATGTCCATGATTGCCATCAGCCGCTGTGCGGAAAGCGTCGCGGCGGCATCGGCGAGAATCGCCGATTCGGATTCGAAACGTGGGCTCGTCGCCGCAAAAGGCGGAATTTCAGAGCCATAGTCGAGCGATTTTGCGGGGGAGAGGAAGGCCAACATTGCGCGCCGGGTAGACCATCGCCATCGGCCGCGTCAAAGTGATAGCGCACAACGACGTTCAAGTGCGATTAAGCGCCGGAACTCCAAGAGGAACGCGTGGTTGTGAGGCTTGTGCCACAAGGCGGGCGCGATTAGGCAGCGTTTGAGAACGCGCGGCGACAGCGCGGCCATGCGATCAAGATGGAGAAACGATCAATGAAATTGGTATCGAAGACGGCGCTCGGACTCGCGCTTGCGCTGGGCTCCGTGTCGATGGCGGCGATTCCTGCGCAGGCGCAGAAGAAGCCCAAGGAAGAAAAACCGGCCCCGCTCAAGCTGAGCAAGGAATTCCGCGAAGCGGCGGGGCCTATCGACAAGGTCTATAAGGCGCAGGATTGGCCGGGCACGATGGCGGCCGTCGATGCTGCGGAGCCCGCGGCGAAGACGCCCGAGGAAATCTATACGCTGAACCAGTATCGCCTGGATGTCGGCACCAAGATGCAGAATGCCGCGGCGCAGGAAAAGGCGATCAACGCTATGCTCGGTACCGGGCTTCTGCCTGCCGCCGATGTCGGAAAATATCGTTTTTTTGCAGGCAAGTTCGCGTCAGACCGCAAGGACTATGTGAAGGCGGAGTCTGACTATGCCGCCGCCGCGGCCGCCAACTACAACACCACCGACCTCTATCTGAGCCAGGCCAAGATCTATTCGGATACCGGCAAATATCAGCAGGGTCTCGCCGCGCTTGAAAAGGCGATCCAGACCGAGGAGGCCACCGGCAAGAAGGCGCCCGAAGACTGGTACAAATTCGGTTTCGGCCAGGCGTACAAGGGCAAGCTCAACAGTGAAGTCACCCGCTGGACGGTGATGCACGTCAAGGCTTATCCGTCGCCCGAGAATTGGCGCACCGCACTGATCGTGTTCCGCGACAGCCAGAACCCGACCGACAAGCCGCTGATCGATCTCTATCGCCTGATGCTCGCGTCCGACTCGCTGGCCGGCGAGAAGGATCATTATGAATATGCCTTCCTGGCGAGCCGCGCGGGCCTGCCGGGTGAGGCCAAGCTGGTGCTGGATCACCTGAAGGCGAGCAAGACGCCGGGCACCAGCCCCGACGTCAACGAGCTTCACAAGGAAGTGACGGCCAAGGTCGCTGGCGACCGTGCCTCGCTCGCCACTGAAGAGAAGAGCGCGGGCAGCGCCGCCAACGGCGTGAGCGCCGCGGGTGTCGCCAATGCCTATCTCGGCTATGGCGATTATGCCAAGGCCGCGACGCTTTACGAACTCGCGCTCAGCAAGGGTGGCGTCGATGCCGACGAGGTCAATACACGCCTCGGCATCGCTCTGGCGCGCCAGGGGCAGAAGGACGCCGCCAAGGCTGCCTTCGCCAAGGTCCAGGGCACGCCGCGCGCCGGCATTGCCCAATATTGGGTGGCCTGGCTCGACAAGACTGCCTGAGCCTTCACAAGCGAAGAAAAGGGGGGGGCGGTGCCTGTGTGCCGCCCCCCTTTTTGTGCCTGTCGATTAGAGCATCGCCCAGAAAGATGGGCAGTGACCCTGCACGGAATATGATTCGTCGGCGCCCGATCAGAGCAGCTCGACATCCTCCAGCGGGACGCCGGGTTCGTATTTGGAACGCCGGATGGTCAGGGAGGTCTTCACGCTGATCACATTGGGTGCTGGCGTGAGCTTTGAGGTGAGGAAATTCTGGAAGCTCTGGAGGTCGCGTGCGACGATCTTGAGCAGGAAATCGATCTCGCCATTGAGCATGTGACATTCGCGGACCTCGGGCAGGTCGGCAACATGATGCTCGAATGCCTGGAGATCGGCCTCGGCCTGGCTGCGGAGGCTCACCATCGCGAAGATGGTGATGCCGTACCCCAACGCCGCCTGATCGAGCCGGGCATTATAGCCCTGGATCACCCCGGCATCCTCGAGGCTGCGGACTCGCCTGAGGCACGGCGGGGCCGTGAGCCCGATCCGCGAGGCGAGTTCGACATTCGTCATGCGTCCGTCGCCCTGCAAAAGGGCGAGAATCTGACGATCGAGATCGTCGATGGACAATTGCGCCATTCTGAAGAACTTCCATTCCCGTATAGCGCCAACTGTATAATTTAATTACGAGCCATTGCAATTGTCCCACATTGCAACGGCGATTTTTCACACCTTCCCCTGACGGGTCCCCTTGGCTATCCACCAATCTCATGGCCGTGGCGTCGCCCGGCAGCCCGAGGGGACCATAGTTTGCGGTTCGACGACATGGCGGCAACGGTGATTGCGCGATCGGGCGCGACGCCGGAGGCACGCCGGGTCGCCTGGCGCCAACTCGTCGATCTCGTCGCCCAATCCCGAACTGACGACGATCAGGCGGATACCGTCTACGGCACGTTGCGCGCCTGGCGCGGCGCGGTTCCCGCATCCGACCGCGCACAGGCTGCACGCGCGCTGGCCGGTCGCCGTGTTCCGCCGGCATTGTTCGTCTTCTTCGCCGAGGACGGGGCCGGCATCGTCGCGCCATTGGCGCGCACGGTGCGATTCGATGCCGATCAGTGGAAATCTCTGCTGCCGCGGCTGGCGCCCCCGGTCCGCGCACTCCTGCGTCATCGCACCGACCTCGATCCAGTGGTCGGCCAGGCGTTGGCGAGCTTCGGCGCGACCGATATGGTCATCTCCGGCCCGACATCCGAACGCGTCGCCGCGGAGCAGGAGCGCCCCGGCCCGATGGAGGGGCCGCCCGAGCCCGATCCGCTGACGGGGGGCGTCCAGATTCGCGAACTGGTCGATCGGATCGCCGCCTATCGCCGCGACCGCCCGTTGCCCGCTGCCGAAGCGGGGCCGAGCATCGAGCCGCCACACGCCGACAATTTCCGGTTCGAGACCGGATCGGACGGCATCGTCACCTGGGTGGAAGGCGCGCCGCGCGAGCCGCTGATCGGCATCTCGATGGCGGCGGTGGCCGATGCGCACGATCACGGCGTCGACGGTCACGTCGCCGGCGCCTATCGCCGGCGCGCGCCGTTCCGCGACGCGCGGCTTTCGGTCGCGGGTGGTGGTGCCTCATCGGGCGAATGGCGGATTTCAGCGGTTCCCTTCTTCAATTCCAAGGATGGCCGATTCACCGGTTATCGCGGCACCGCGCGCCGGCCGCGAATCGACGAGGTCGCGCGTGTCCCGGCGGGCATGGGGCTTTACGGATCGGCGCTGCCACCCGAATCGTTGCGCCAGCTCGTCCATGAACTGCGGACGCCGCTCAATGCGATACTGGGCTTCGCCGAGATGATCGACCGGCAGATGCTCGGCCCCGCGGCACAGGATTATCGCGCCAAGGCGATCGAGATATTGGGTGAGGCCCGCCGGCTGCTCGGCGCGGTCGACGATCTCGACACGGCGGCGCGCGTGGACAGCAACGCATTGCGGCTGGAGCGTGCACGCGTCGACGGTGCGGCGCTGCTCGAACGCATCTGCGGAGAGCTTGCTCCGCTCACCGACGATCGCGGTGTCCATCTCCGCGTCGCGGTTGCGCGTGGCCTGCCTGCGCTGTCGGTGGACCCGGCCGCGCTGGAGCGCATGTTCTCGCGCCTGCTTGCGGCCGTGATCGCGGTCACCGCGCGCGGCGAGGCGCTGAGCGTCAAGCTGGAGCCGGAGACGCCGCAGGTCGCGCTGCGGGTCGGGCGACCGCGCGCCCTGGGCGAGCAGGACGAGCGCGCATTGCTCGATCCCGGGTACAGTCCGGACGGCGACTGGCCGGAAGCGCCGCTGCTCGGGCTGGGGTTCGCGCTGCGGCTGGTCCGCAATCTGGCGCTGGCGGCGGGGGGGCAGTTTGTGATCGGTGCGGACAGCTTCGCGCTCATCCTCCCCGGTGCGATCGGCACGCCGGCTGCGGGAGAGAATAGTGGCTAAGGCCATGGCCGGGGACATGACTGTCGGCGAATCGAACAAGGGCGTGCGGATCGATATTCCGCCACCGGTGGCCGCGCATGCGCCGCTGGCACGGGATTTCGGCCGTCGATTCTTCGTGGTGTGCGACACCGAGGAGGAATTCGACTGGACCAAGCCGCTTGCGCGCGAGAACGTCGCGACCGAGACGGTCCGTGCGTTGCCCGAGGGGCAGGCGATGTTCGAGGCGAACGGCGTCGCGCCCTGCTATGTCGTCGATCATCCCATTGCCGACAGCGACGAAGCGGTCGCGATCCTGAGGCCTTGGCTGGAACGCGGCAGCTGCACGATCGGGACCCAGCTCCACACCTGGGTCAATCCGCCGTTCGAAGAGGAGTTGACGCCGCGCAACAGCTTTTGCGGTAATCTTCCGCCCGCACTCGAACGCGCCAAGATCGTGGCGCTGACGGAGCGCATCGCCGAGCGTTTCGGCAAGCGGCCCGACATCTATCGCGCCGGCCGTTACGGCATTGGTCCGAACAGCGCTGCGATTCTCGAATCGCTCGGCTATCGGCTCGACGTCTCGGTCCGCAGCCTGTTCCGTTATCATGGTGAGGGCGGCCCCGATTTCCTGGATTTCGGGCTCGAGCCTTTCTGGGCGGGGCCGGACGGCACGTTGCTGGAAGTGCCGCTGACCGCGGCGTTCATCGGGCACCTGCGCGGATTCGGCCGGTCGCTCCACCGGTTCAGCCAGCGTATTCCGCGCGGCGAGGGTGTCCTGTCGCGCACAGGATTGTTCACGCGCGTGCCGCTGACCCCGGAGGGCTATGGCGCGGCCGAGGCCTGCGAAGCGATTCGCGTGCTGGCGGGGGAGGGGACGGATATCTTCAGCCTGTCCTTCCACTCGCCGTCGCTGGAGGCCGGATATACGCCCTATGTCCGCGATGCGGCCGATCTCAGAGCATTTTACGGCTGGTGGGACGCGGTGTTCGCGCAATTCGTGAAACTGGGGATCCAGCCGACCGGATTGAACGAGATCGTCGACGCGGCGTGGCGTAACCGGCCCGCCTGACGGTCAGCGGCCCACGCCGCCCACAGCGCCGGAATCGCGCAGCAGCTCGATCTCCCATTGCAGATTGGCGTGCGCGTGCGGCTCCCAATCCGCGAACCGGTTCGTCCTGAATATCCGCATGGCGTTGTAGCGTTCGAGGACGAGGATACGGTTGGCGGTGTAGATATCCCGCGGCACGAACGCATATTCCATCCTGATCCGCTCCGCGTAGCGACCGTAACCGCTCTGGGATGCCGCGAAGATGCCGAGATCGAGGTCATTGAGAAGATTCTGCATCGCAGAGCCGCATTCATGACGCTTGGTGCCGCGGATCAGCTCAGCGACGCGCTGAGCGTCGATATCCACCCCCTGCAGATCGCGAAGGGCCTGTTCGGCCGATTTCTCCTCATTGTCCGCAGCGCGCGGGTCGTAGACGATGTCGTGCAGCCAGATCGCCGCGATCATCTCCCGACTGGCCTCGGTGGTCGGGAGATGGGACAGCATATGCTCGATGTGCGTGCGGGTGTGGTAATGCCGATGTGGTTCCGCCAGCTGGTATAGCCAGGTGGCGGTGACGGATGAAGGGAGGTCGAGCGCCTCCAGGGATTCGGTGACGTTCATGGACGATCATCCTCGGTGTCGCGCGCAGCATGCTGGAATGGCGCGAGCGTGTCACCGGGTGACTCGCGGTATTGGCGAGGATGGAGCGATGCCTGCTCCGGCTGGCCCAAAGGCATGTGCTGAGAATCGTCATTCCCAAGCGATGGTCGGGGAGACAGGATTCGAACCTGCGACCCCCTGGTCCCAAACCAGGTGCGCTACCAGCCTGCGCCACTCCCCGACGCGATAGCCCTTAGCAACCTCAATCGGTTCTGCGAAGGCCTGAATGATCAATAAAGCAAGTGTCGGTTTGTTACGCCTGACGGGCCCTGGAGCCGTGGCCGCATACTGGTGGGCCCGGAGGGATTCGAACCCCCAACCTAGCCGTTATGAGCGGCCAGCTCTACCATTGAGCTACAGGCCCCCAAGGTGTGGAGCCGCGATAGCGGAGCGTCCGGCACCATGGCAAGAGGGGAGCATCCGCTGTTTCTCTGATCAATTGGTAGACAATAAAAAACGGGCGATCCGTATCCGGACCGCCCGTTCTTTTCGCATCCACCCGCCGAAGCGGGCAGGCACTGAATTAGGAAGCGCTCGCCGCGACGTTCGCAGCAGCGTTGTCGACCGCATTCGCGGCGTCTTCCGCAACGTTCGCAGCGCCATTGGCGGCGTCGAGCGTCAGGTTGCCAGCGGCATCCTCGAGGTTGTCGGCAGCGGCATCGACGTTCTCGACAGCGTTCTCGACGGCGTTCTCAGCAGGCTTGTCGCAGGCGGCCAGGGTCATCAGGCCGGCGGCAGCGAGAACGAAAGACATTTTCTTCATTCGGTTTGCTCCCATAGCATTTGTCGCGGCCGGCCCGAACGCCGTCGCGAGCCGACCCAAATAACGATGAATCCTGCACGGTCAACGACAAATTGAGGATTAACGGTTAACGGGCCCGAGTTCTTCGGGTGCATTGGCCACGATCGACAGCATTGCGGTCCATGCCGCGACGTTCTGTCGCAGTTGTTCCGGATCGACCTTGTCGAGCGTATCGTCGGGTGTGTGATGCACGTCGAAATAGCGGGTTCCGTCCTGTTCGAGGTCGATCACGGGCACGCCGGCACGCACCAGCGGCGCGATGTCCGCCCCGCCGCCGGCGGGGGCCTGGTTGCGTCCGATGCCCAGCGGCGCGAGTGCGATTGCCAGCCGGTCCGCAACCGGCTTCGCGGCATCGGGCAGCTTCACCGCGAATCGCCAGACGCGGTCCGCGCCGAAGTCCGATTCGGCGGTCAGGGCATGGCGCTCGTCCTTGCGGCGCGCGAAATAATCGGGACCGCCGCAGCCGCCCACTTCCTCCGCACCGAACCAGACGACGCGGATCGTGCGGCGGGGTTGGCCGGCATCCATGATCCGCTTCGCTGCCGCAGTGGTGATGCCCAGGCCCGACGCGTCGTCGATCGCACCGGTGGCGAGATCCCAGCTGTCGAGATGACCGCCGATCGTGATGATTCCCGCATCGGGATCGCTTCCCGGCACTTCAGCGACCACATTGCCCGACTGTCCCTTCTCGGCGCGGCTGGGGGTCAGCAGCAGCTTCATCCGCACCGGCTTTGCGCGCGCGAAGATGCGTTCCAGATTCTCGGCGTCGGGGATCGAGAGGGCAGCGGCCGGAATCGGCTTCGTACCCTCGGGGAACACGGTGCCACCGGTATGCGGATTGCGGTGATAATCGGTACCGATCGAGCGGATGATGATGCCGACCGCGCCCTTGTTCGCGGCGATCGCGGGGCCGTTGCGGCGCAATCTGCCGAAATAGCCGTAGCTCGACCCGTCCTGCGTCCGTTTCATCGCATGGCTGACAAAGGCGATCTTGCCCTTGAGGCTGCCGGCCGGCGCCGCTTCCAGATCGGCGAGAGTTGGAAAATAGACGAGCTCCGCCTCGATGCCGCTGGCTGGCGTGGCGCCGCTATTGCCCAGCGCGGTGATGGCGAGTTTCGCGGGAAAGGGGGCAAGGATCGATCCGCTTTCCGCGCCGCGCGTCCAGACTGGCATCTCGCACATCTCGATCCGGACATTGCGGAAACCCAGTGCTTCGAGTTTCGCCTTGCCCCAGATGCGGGCGCGTTCCTCGGCCTCGGTGCCGGCCTGGCGCGGGCCGATTTCGGTCGTCAGCCCTTCGGTGATGTCCCAGGCGACATCGTCCTTGAGCGCGGCATCGCGGAGTGTCGCGGCATCATTCGAGGCGGCGGACGCGAGCGAAGGGGCGGCAAGTGCCAGCAGGATCAGCTTTTTCATGGGCTTGTTTCGTAACTCCCCACTTCCGATATGCAAGTGCGCCGGAGCATCGCGCGGAAAAGTGGGTACCGGTTTTCCGCAGAAAGCGATGCGACAACAAATAATGAGAGCAGCCTGCTCTGGCGGCGTTTGCCAAGCGTTTTTGCCTCCGCTAGGGCTGCCGGCGAAATTCAGCCACATCTATCCGACGGAGTCCCGCGCCGATGGCCGCACAATATGCTTATGTCATGAAGGGGATGACCAAGAGCTTCCCCGGGGCCCAGAAGCCTGTCCTCAGCAACATCAACATCCAGTTCTACCAGGGTTCCAAGATCGGCATCGTCGGCCCCAACGGTGCCGGCAAGTCGACGCTGATCAAGATCATGGCCGGCATCGACACCGACTTCACGGGCGAGGCCTGGCCGGGCGAGAACATCACCGTCGGTTATCTGGCGCAGGAACCGCAGCTCGACCCCACAAAGACCGTGCTCGAGAACGTTAAGGACGGCGCGCGCGAGACTGCCGACCTCGTCGATCGTTTCAACGAGATTTCGAATCTGATGGCGGATCCGCCCGAAGACGTGGATTTCGATGCTCTGCTGACCGAGATGGGCGAGCTGCAGGAAAAGATAGACGTGGTCGATGGGTGGACGCTCGACAATCAGCTCGAGATTGCGATGGAGGCATTGCGCTGCCCGCCCGGCGACTGGTCGGTGGAAAATCTTTCAGGCGGCGAGAAGCGCCGGATCGCGCTGACGCGGCTGCTGATCCAGAAACCGGATATCCTGCTGCTCGACGAGCCGACCAACCATCTCGACGCCGAAAGCGTCGACTGGCTGGAGAACCACCTGAAGGAATATGCGGGTGCGGTGTTGATGATCACCCACGACCGCTACTTTCTCGACAATGTGGTCGGCTGGATCCTCGAGCTCGATCGCGGGAAATATTTCCCCTACGAAGGCAATTATTCGACCTATCTCGAAAAGAAGGCGAAGCGTCTGGAGCAGGAAGACCGCGAGGACGCCGGGCGCCAGAAGGCGATCAAGGAAGAGCTGGAATGGATTCGGCAGGGACCGAAGGGCCGCCAGACCAAGTCCAAGGCGCGTATCTCCAAGTTCGACCAACTCGTCGCCGCGCAGGAGAACCGTACGCCGGGCAAGGCGCAGATCGTCATCCAGGTGCCTGAGCGCCTCGGTGGCAAGGTGATCGAGGTCAACGGCGTTTCCAAGGCCTATGGCGACAAGCTGTTGTTCGAAGATCTGTCCTTCACATTGCCCGCGGGTGGCATCGTCGGCGTGATCGGGCCCAACGGCGCCGGCAAGTCGACCTTGTTCAAGCTTATCACCGGTCAGGAAACGCCCGATACCGGCAAGATCGATATCGGCGAGACCGTTCGTCTGGGCTATGTCGATCAGAGTCGGGACCATCTCGAAGGATCGAAGAACGTCTGGGAAGAGATTTCGGACGGTCTCGACTATATGAAGGTCAATGGCCACGATCAGTCGACGCGCGCCTATGTCGGCGCGTTCAACTTCAAGGGGCAGGATCAGCAGAAGAATGTCGGCAAGCTCTCGGGCGGTGAGCGCAACCGCGTTCACATGGCCAAGATGCTCAAGCGTGGCGGCAATGTGTTGCTGCTCGATGAGCCAACCAACGATCTCGACGTCGAGACGCTGCGCGCGCTAGAGGATGCGATCGAGAATTTCGCGGGTTGTGCGGTGGTGATCAGCCACGATCGCTTCTTCCTCGATCGCCTCGCCACCCACATCCTCGCCTTCGAAGGCAACAGCCATGTCGAATGGTTCGAGGGCAATTTCGGGGCCTATGAGGAAGACAAGCGTCGTCGCCTGGGCGATGCTGCCGACCGCCCGACTGCGCTGGCGTACAAGAAGCTGACCCGCTAAAGTATCGCGCGTGGCGGGGCGCGTGGACATGGGACAGGGGGACGGGAAGGCGGGCCTCAGGCCGGCCTGGATCGTCTGTCTGATCGTCGTGCTGGCACCTGCGATCATGGCGGTGACGACTTGGACGCCGGACGGCTATTTCTCCTTGCCGCTCTATTTTTGGCGCTTCCTCGCTCCGCCGGTGATCGCGATCGAACTGGTGGCGATCGCCGTGGCCTGGGCCTCGGGATACCGGCCGCTGGCGACGATCCTGGCGCTGCCGGGCTGGGCGGCGGCGGCGCTTGGCCTGCTTGTCGCGATCGATATCGGTGATGCGTTTCTCATCGCGTCCGATCGTAACGGGGCGCTGATGCGCAGCGCGATGACGCTTGTCCATCTGATGTTCGGCTTCGCCGTCGTGGACCTGCTGCGCGCCCGTGGTTTCGAGAATTATCGCGCACTCTGGTGGGCATTGCTCGGCGGAGCCATGCTCTATGTCGCGATCATGATCGCCTTCGTCTGCGCAATCGTGCAACCGCTGCGCTTCGACTGGCTTCATTTCGGGCTGGGCGTCGTCAATATCCGCCATGCCGGCTTTTATGTGATGGTGGGCGCTGCCATTGCCTTCGGGATCGCCGCCACCGAGATTCGACCGCGCTTCTATTGGCTTGCTGTCGGCGCGGCGACATTATGTTGCGCGGAATTCTTTTGGTCCGGATCGCGTGCGCCTGTCGCGGTGCTCCTCTTGTCCTGCATTGTTGGGGCCGTATTGATCCCGGCGCTCAGAACGCTGCGGCTGCCGTTCGCGATGGCGGTGGCTTACGGCGGAGGGGCTGCGCTTTCACTGCTGCATACGCCGCCGCTCGGTAATTACGGGCTGACGCGCATGGTGACGTCGGGGTCGGCCGCAACGATGGACGGCGTCACCAGCGGTCGGGTGGAGTTATGGCGTGTCAGTATAAGCGCGCTGCTCAACCATCCTGTCACCGGGCATGGCCAGGGCCAGTTCATCGTGGCGACGCCGGATGCCGGGTTGGCGGTCTATCATCCGCACAATGTGGTGTTTCAGGCACTGGTCCAGTGGGGGATTGGCGGCACGTCGCTTTTTATAATATTGGCCTCAATGCTGTGGTGGCGAATGCTGCTCGGTGTACGCCGTACCGGTTCGCGCGCGGCGCCGGCATTCCTCGCAGTCAACGCCTTCATCATCTATGCGATGGTCGATGGCGTCTTCTTCTTCGTCTATCCGTCGATGATTCTGGCATTCCTGTGCGCCGCGGTACTGGCGGCTTCGCGGCCGTTGGAAATGCGGGCCGCCATGCCTAATCCAGAGTCTGCCTGAAACGCGCAAGCGCGACTGCCGCCGCCACGACGACGAAGGCGCCGATCCCGGCGATGTCGACCCACATGTCGGCAGCGCCATTACCCTTGAGCATGATGCCGCGGACGATGCGCAGGAAATGCGTAAGCGGCAGCATTTCGCCGATCCATTGCGCCCAGTCGGGCATGCCGCGAAACGGGAACATGAAACCTGAGAGCAGGATGTTGGGCAGGAAGAACAGGAACGTCATCTGCACCGCCTGGAGCTGATTCTGCGCGACGGTGGAGAAGGTGTAGCCGACCGCGAGATTCGCGAGCACGAACAGGGTGGTGAGCGCCGCGAGCAATATCATGCTGCCTTCGATCGGCACGCCGAACAGGAAATGCGCGGCAGTGATGATCAACACGGCCTGGAAGAAACCGACCGCGACGAAGGGCAGGATCTTGCCGAGCATGATCTCCGCGGGACGGATCGGCATCGACAATAGGCTTTCCATGGTGCCGCGCTCGATCTCCCGCGTGACCGCGAGCGAAGTGAACATCATCATCGTCATGGTCAGAACGATGCCGAGCAGGCCGGGCACGATGTTGAGCTGGGTGCGACCCGTAGGATTGTAGCGGCGATGGACGACCAACTCGAAAGGGTCGGGGCCGGCGCGGACCATGGTATCCGGCCCGCGTAATTCGCGACGAAGGGCGGTTTTCGTTATGCCCTGAAGCGCGGCGACGGCATTGCCTGATGCGGATGGATCGGTGGCGTCCGCCGTCACCAGCAATTGCGGCATATCGCCACGGCGGAGATCGCGTTCGAAATTGGCTGGAATTTCGATCGCGAACTGGACGCGGCCCGATGCGAGCAGCGCATCCAGCTCGCGCTGGGTCCGCACCACGCGCGCAATGTCGAAATAGCCGCTGTTCGAAAGGCTTGCGACCACCGCGCGACTGAGCGGGCCATTGTCGCGGGCATAAACGGCGGTGGGCAGATGCTTGGGATCGGTGTTGATTGCGTAGCCGAACAGCAGCAACTGCATGATCGGCACCGCGATCATCATGCCGAAAGTCAGCCGGTCTCGCCGCATCTGCGAGACTTCCTTCACTGTCATCGCCCAGACGCGCTGCCAGAAACCGGGAGATGCGAGGATGCGGGAAAGGGCGGCAAGACGGGTGGTCATTGGAAATTGTCCGTTGCTTCGCCCATCAGGTGGATGAATACGTCTTCGAGCGTCGGTTCGCCGCGACGCGCGGTGATGCCGGCTTCCTTGGCGATCGACTGGACGGCGGCATCGAGTTTTGCCCGATCGATGCCCGAAACGTGAAGCGCGGTCCCGAACGGTGCGACCATCTCGACACCGTCCATCGCTCTCAGTCGCTTAGCCACCGCGTCGAGACCCGTGCCGCCGACCGTCCAGGTCGACAGCCCGACCTGCGCAATCACGTCGTCGGTGGTGCCGGTCGCGAGCAGGTCGCCATAAGCGAGATAGGCGATACGATGGCAGCGCTCGGCCTCATCCATATAATGGGTAGAGACCAGCACGGTAATACCTTCGGCGGACAGTGCGTAAATCTCGTCCCAGAATTCGCGGCGTGCGCGCGGATCGACGCCCGCCGTCGGTTCATCGAGCAGCAGCAGTTTCGGATCCGGCAGGATGCAGGCGCCAAGTGCGAGACGCTGCTTCCAGCCGCCCGAAAGCTGGCCGGCGAGCTGATCCGACCGGCCCTCCAGTCCCAGCCGCTCGATCGCCTTGCGCGCCGCACCACGTGGATCGGGCACGCCATGGACGCGCGCGACGAACTCCAGATTCTCGCGGATCGACAGGTCGGTATAGAGGCTGAAGCGCTGGGTCATGTAGCCGATCGAGCGTTTGATCGCTTCACGGTCGGTGAAGATGTCATGGCCGAGGCACGTGCCGCGTCCGCTGTCGGGCGTCAGCAGGCCGCAGATCATGCGGATGGTGGTGGTCTTGCCCGATCCGTTCGGCCCGAGAAAGCCGTAGATCGTGCCGGTCGGCACTTGCATCGACAGATCCTTCACGACGGTGCGGCCACCGAAGGATTTGGTCAGATGTTCGACGTCGATAGCGAGATCGGGCGTTGCCGTCATTTGAAGCGGACATCGATCGGCTGGCCGGCCGCCAGCCGACCGGTATCGCCCAGCGGCACCGCCTCGATCAGATAGACCAGCCGCTCACGGTCGCCGCGCGAAAGAATGACGGGCGGGGTGAATTCGGCATCGCGCGAGACGAAGGCGATGCGCGCTGTCAGCTCGGTCGGGCAGGAATCGCACGAAACCGAAACGGTGCGCCCGACCTTGGCCTCCGCCAGCCGGGCCTCGGGGACGAAGAAACGTACCCTGAGGCGCTCGGGTGGCAGCAGGGCGATCACCGGCTGCCCGATGCCGACGACTTCGCCTGCGCGAAAATAGACCTGTTCGACACTGCCCGAGGCCGGCGCTGCCACACGGAAGCGGCTCAGGCTGACATCGGCGCCGCGCCTGGCGGCGCGGGCCTGGACGAGCGCCGCCTCGGCGGCCCGAATCTGACCGGCGCGCGCGACCTGTTCGCCCTGGGTGATGCGGCCGCGCGCTTCGGCGAGTGCCGCCGTGTCGCGGTCGCGCGCCGCGCGTGCCGCATCGAGCCGGGCCTTCGAAACGAAGCCTCTGCCGGCGAGTGCGCTGTTCCGTTCGAAATCACGCTGGGACAGAATGGCGGTCGCCTGTGCCTGTCGAACCGCCTGTTGCAGTACGGCGAGATCGGCGGGGCGCTGAACCGGCGCGAGCGTATCGGCAAGCTGTGCGTCGGCCTGGATCACCTGCGCGCCGGCCTGGTCGGCCTGGGCCCGGGATTCGGTATCGTCGATCTCGAACAGGGGTTGGCCGACTTTCACCGCGCCGCCTTCCTCGACGGAGAGAGTGCTGATCCGTCCCGCGCGCTCGGCGCCGACGAACAGGAGCTGCGCCTCCATATAGCCGGTGAAGGGCTTCTCTTCGCGCTGGCCGCATCCTGACAGCGCGAGCGCCAGCATGGCCGGGATCGCGGCCATCGGCAGGGATGTCACGCGCAAGGTCATGCTAGACTCGCTATTGACTGACTGGTTGGTCAATATCATAATGTGCACCATGTGCAAGAGTGGTGCGAGATGAACGAAGGCGTGCGCAAGCGGCGGAAGGAAGCGCGTCCGGGCGAGATTGTCGATGCCGCGCGCGACGAGTTCGTCGCCAAGGGCTTCAGCGAGGCGCGGATCGACGACATCGCCGCGCGGGCGGGCGTCTCCAAGGGGCTGGTCTATGTCTATTTCCCGTCGAAGGAAGCACTGTTCGAGGCGGTGATCCGCTCGGCCGTGTTGCCGGTCATCGATCAGGCAGCGGCCCTGATCGCCGCCGACCAGACCACGCCCGCGCCGGACCAGCTTCGCATGGCGATCGGTACATTCTATCGCGAGCTGGTCGGCACCGATCGGCGCCGGCTGATCCACATGATCATCGCCGAAGGGCCGCGTTTTCCCGAAATGGCGCGCTTCTATCACGCCGAGGTGCTGAGCAAGGGCAAGGCAGCACTGCGCACGCTGATTGAACGTGGTATCGCGCGCGGTGAATTCCGGGCCGGGGCGCTTTCGCGCTATCCTGAGATCCTGATCGGCCCGGCGCTGATTGCGGCGGTGTGGAAGTTGCTGTTCGAGCCCTATGAATCGATCGATCTAGACGCGTACAGGGACGCGCATGTCGATACGATGCTGCGGGCGCTGGCGGCGTGAATTCGCCTTGCTACGCTATATCCGAGAGGTAGATTGATTGGATATGAGCCGTTCCCGTCAATCTCGTTTCCTGACAGCCGGGTTCTTTGTGTGTTTTGCCATCTGGTACACGACAGTCAGCTATGCTGGCCCGAATGTTTACCGATTTGCAGTTGGTGAAATCGGGGAGTGGATGTTGTGGTCATTGACGCTTCTAACGGCTGGCGCGTTAATCCTATTGCCTTTTGTTCGAGCTGAAGATCATTCAGCCCCTCGTTGGGGAAATGCCGCAATCTGCTTTGGTGCTGTGGTCTTTTCCGATTTGCTCTGGCGAAACCGGATGTTCGGGGCGTCATCGGATCTCACGAAGATTCTGGGCCTCGCTCTCGATATGGCTACGCCTGTAATCCTGGGGCTGGGATGTGTTGCGCTGGTCGTGGCTTGGAGATCGGTACGCCCGATGTCGACGAATGCCAGAGCGAGGAATGACGAGGCGATGTAATGTCCGTCTTCACCCATCTCGGCCGTTCCCGTTTGCGGCGCCGCACACTAGTCTTCCCGGCAATATAGGGGAGATTCGCATGAAGCGTCGTACGTTCATCGCCGGCGTGCCCGCCGCCGCAGTCGCGCTGTCGCTGAACGACGCGTCGTCGGCGCAATTGGCGCCAGCTGCCGGACAGCCTGGATTCCAGTCACAGGGTGCGGAAGATTATGCGCGCTCCGACGTCCATGCCGGCGACCGGCCCGTCGGCGCCAGCTTCGCGTCGCGGTCGACGGTCTATGGTCGTTCGGGCGCGGCGGGCTCGTCGCATCCGCTCGCCACGCTGGCGGCGATCGAGATATTGAAAAAGGGTGGGTCGGCGGTCGATGCGGCGATCGCGATGAACGCGTGTCTCGGTTTTCTTGAACCCACCGCCTGCGGGATCGGAGGCGACGTTTTCGCGATGCTCTGGGATCCCACGCAGAAAAAGGTCGTCGGCATCGCAGGCTCGGGCCGATCGCCGCGTGCGCTCAGCCTGGAAACCGCGCGATCACGCGCGAAGGATGGTACCTTGCCTGCTTATGGTGCGGTGACCGTGTCGGTGCCGGGCGCGGTCGATGGCTGGTGGACGCTGCATCAGCGCTACGGCAAGCTCAAATGGGCCGAATTGTTCGAGTCCGCCATCGCCTATGCCAGTGAAGGCGTGCCGGTGCCTGAGGTGATCAGCCATTATATACGGCGCGGCATGGCCAATTTCGTCAGGCCGGGGCGCGGCATCGAGGAAGTCGAGAACGCGAAGAAGACTTTCGGTACGGGGCCGGGGGTGGGGGAGATCTTCCGCAATCCCGATCTCGCGCGCACCTATCGCCTGATCGCGAAAGGGGGACGGGACGAGTTCTACCAGGGGGCGATCGCCGAAACGATCGATGCCTATTTCAAGCGGATCGGGGGCTGGCTGTCCAAAGCCGATCTTGCCGCGCACAAAGCCGAGTGGTCGCAGCCCTACGCTACCGACTATCGCGGCGTCACCGTCCATGCGCTGGGCGCCAACACCCAGGGTATCGCGACCTTGCAGATGCTCAACATGATCGAACATTTCGACATGCGCGGCGCCGGCTTCCAGTCGGCGCGATCGATCCATATCCAGGCGGAGGCCAAGCGCCTCGCTTACGAGGATCGCGCCCGATACTACGCCGATCCGAATTTCTCCAAGGTGCCGGGCGAATGGCTGGTGTCGAAGGAATATGCCGCCGAGCGCGCGAAGCTGATCAACCCCGGCCGGATCAATCAGAAGGTCGATCCGGGCAGGGCGCCGAGCCGTGGCGACACCACCTATTTCACCGTTGCGGACGCGTCGGGCATGATGGTGTCGATGATCCAGTCCAATTTCCGCGGCATGGGATCGGGGCTCGTCGCCGATGGACTGGGCTTCATGTTCCAGGATCGCGGCCAGCTTTTTTCGCTGCAGTCGGGCCATCCCAATATCTACGCGCCCGGTAAGCGCCCGTTCCAGACGATCATTCCAGGCTTTGCGACCAAAGGCGATGCGCCATGGCTGTCCTTCGGGGTGATGGGCGGCGATATGCAGCCCCAGGGCCAAGCGCAGATCATCGTCAATCGCGTCGATTACGGGCTCGATGCACAGGCGGCCGGCGATTCACCGCGCTGGCACCACGAAGGTTCGTCGCAAAGCATGGGCGAGGATTCACCCGGGCTCGGGCCAACAGGGATATTGCGCCTCGAAAGCGGTGTGCCCGATACGACGCGCAAGGCGCTCGTCGATATGGGCTGGGTGATGGCCGAATCCGATGGTGGCTTCGGCCGCTACCAATGCGTCGAGCATCGCATGAGCGGCAGCGAGCGTGTCTATGCCGCGGCTAGCGAGATGCGGGCCGACGGGCTGGCGCTCGCTTATTAGGCTCCAGACCCATTATTTATGAGGCCGTGATGGTATGAGATCGGGATGAGCCGCCAGGAGGAGCGCGCAGGGCGTGGCATCGCCACATCCAAGCGGTTCGACGCCGCGGATCGCCCGATATGATACCACCCTTCGGGCGAGGGGGAATTGGGCTCCTGGCGTCGTTGCTCGATTGCCGGATAGCGATGCTATCCGGCGCACTCGCGCCTAGCCATGAGCCTAATTCGCCTTCGTCACGGCCTCATCAATAATGGGTCTGGACCCTAAGGCCCGGTCGCTCCGGCCAGGCGGACGACATGCACGACCGGTCCGCTGCTCGACCCAGGAATGGGCTGGAATTCCGCGACGATATCGCCGCCGCGGATCAGTTGCTGATATTGTTCGAATTCGGGCCTGAAATGTGGATCGGTGCGGTAACGGCCATAGTGGCTGAATATCGCGTAGTCGGTGCGGCAGGTGGGCAACAGTGCCGGATCGACATGGCCGAGATCGACCAAGGGCTTACTGGCGCGCAAACCCTCGACCTTCGAATAGCGTATGCGACCGCCAAGTGCTGCGCGCACGTCCACGCAGCCCGCGCTGCCAAGGGGAAACAGGAAGCGCCAGGGACCGTTGGTCAGGTCGAAGGCGGCGTCCTCGATCAGGATGCTGCTGCCGGCCGGCACATGGCCGCGTACCCAGGCCGATGCCATCTGTCGCGTGTCGTGGGTGCGTTCGCGCGCCTCGATCAGCGCGGTGTGGATCATCGGTATCCCCAGCAGCATGATCGCCGCCGGTTCGATCCAGGGCATCGGGTGCGCCATGCGTCGGCGCAGCCAGTCGGCTAGCCCGCACAGCGCGAATGCGGCGAGCAACATCAGGAAAGGCAGCAGCGGGACCAGCCAGCGCTCCCATCGCAGCGCTTGCAGGCAGATGATCGCCAGGAACAGGAGAAAGCCTGGCGCGACGGCGAAGGCGATCAGGCGATCACGCCATGCCGCCAGAACTGCCCCGGCCGCGACGAGCGCCAGCCCGATCGGCCCCATGGAGGTCAGCAGCGGGTGCCCGATATACCAGGCGAGATTGGCGAAGATGCCACCACCGGTGGCGCCGGGATGTTCCGGTCGCGCTTCGCCAGCAAGGTTGCGCAGCACCGTCGGATAATCGAGCAGCAGATAGGGTGAGGCGATCACCAGTGCCGCCGCCGCAGTCACGCCGAACAATGCCAGAAATCCGATCTGTCTGGCCGCATCGCTCCGGTCCCGCGCGATGCGCCAGAACCCGGCGCAGATAGGGGAGAGCGCGATCACCGCGCCGGGCCATTTGGTCGCGGTGGCGAGGCCCACGCAGATTCCGGCGAAGAGATAGGCGCGCCGCCGACCGGTCTGCGCGATATCGATGGCGCAGAGAGCGCAGAGCAGCATGAACAGGCTGGCCTGCATGTCGGTGCGGATGATCTGCGAATATTCGATATGGACCGCGTTGACCGCAAGCAAAGCGGCGGCAGTGAGCCCCAGCCGCGTGCCGCCCAGCCGCCGGCCGAGCCGATAGGTCAGATAGACGCAGCCGATCGCGCACGCGGCGATGAACAGGCGTCCGGGCAGGAAGACGATGCCCGGATCGGCATAGAGCGCGCCGGCGATGGCGTCGGCATCGGCGAACCTCCCGGTGGCGAGCCCGATTCCGCCGACGGCCAGGCAGATCAGCGCCAGGCAGTAGAGCGTGGTTGTGCCCGGATGACCGAACCAGCCCGGATTGAAGCTCTGGTTCCGGAGCATTTCGAACGCGGTCATCATGAACAGCGGTTCGTCCGGATCGTTGAGCGCCGGCAGGCCGAAACCGATGCCGTGCAGGCGCAACGCCGTCGCCACGCACAGGATCAGCAGCAACAGCAGCGGGGTGGACGTGATGCGGAGGCCGGCGATCCTCATGCTGATGCTCCGTTGCGGGCCGGGCGTGCCGACTCCGTCATGGTCGATGTGGCCCGTTGGTCCCTGATGCAGGAGTTGCAATGCGTACCGTGATATTGGCCGGCGGCCTGGGAAGCCGGCTGGGTGAAGAAACGGCCGTCCGGCCGAAGCCGATGGTCGAAGTCGGCGGCATGCCGATCCTGTGGCATATCATGAAGATCTATTCGGCCGCCGGATTCAACGATTTCGTGATCTGCCTTGGCTATAAGGGCTATCTGATCAAGGAGTATTTCGCGAACTACTTCCTGCATACCGCCGACGTCACGATCGACCTGCGCGGCGGTAACGGCATGGAAATCCATCATACTCGCAGCGAGCCATGGCGCATCACCTTGGTCGAGACCGGTCCATCGACGATGACGGGCGGTCGGCTGGCGGCGATCCGCCCTTATCTCGAACCCGGTGAACCCTTTTGCTTCACCTATGGCGATGGCGTCGCCGACATCGATATCGCCGATCTTGTGCGTTTCCATAAGGCGCATGGGCTGCGCGCGACGATCACCTCGGTCTCGCCACCGGGGCGCTTCGGCGCGCTTGAGTTCGATGAAGGACGTGTCGTCGATTTCCGCGAAAAGCCGGCCGGCGACGGCGGGCAGATCAACGGCGGCTTCTTTGTCGCCGATCCGTCGGTGCTCGATCTGATCGACGGACCGCAGACCGTATGGGAAGCCGAACCGCTCGAACGGCTGGCGCGCGGCGGTGAACTGATGGGTTATCGTCATGAGGGATTCTGGCAGCCGATGGATACGCTGCGCGACAAATTATATCTCGACGACCTCTGGAACAGCGGCGACGCCCCGTGGAAGCGCTGGTGAGCGGTATGGGTGAATGGCGTGGCCGCCGCGTGCTGGTGACGGGGCATACCGGGTTCAAGGGCAGCTGGCTCAGCATGTGGCTGCATGCGCTGGGCGCGAAGGTGACGGGTTTCGCGCTGCCGCCGCCAACGCAGCCGAGCCTGTTCGATGCGGCGCGGCTCGGCGAGTTGATCGACCATGTCGAAGGCGATGTGCGCGATGCTGCGGCAATGCGCGCGGTGGTCGATCATGCGCGGCCGGAGGTGATCTTCCACCTGGCAGCCCAGCCGCTGGTCCGCCTGTCCTATGACGAGCCCGTCGAAACCTATGCGACCAACGTCATGGGCACGGTCCATCTGCTCGAAGCCGCGCGGACGGTGCCGGGCGTCGCGGCGGTGGTCTGCGTCACCAGCGACAAATGCTACGAGAACCGGGAGTGGATCTGGCCCTATCGCGAGAATGATCCGATGGGCGGGCACGATCCTTATAGCAGCTCCAAGGGGTGTGCCGAACTTGTCGTCGCGGCTTATCGCCGATCCTTCTTCCATCAGTCGGGCCCTGCGGTCGCTTCGGTGCGCGCCGGCAATGTCATCGGCGGCGGCGACTGGGCGGCAGATCGCCTGCTGCCCGATCTTGTTCGCGCGTTCGAAGCGAGCGTTGCGCCGCTGATTCGCTCGCCCGATGCGGTCAGGCCCTGGCAGCATGTGCTGGAGGCGCTGGGCGGCTATCTGCTGATCGCCGATCGGCTGCTGGCGGGAGAGGCGCAGTTCGCCGATGCCTGGAATTTCGGGCCCGCCGACGACGATGCCCGGCCAGTGTCTTGGATCGTCGAGAGGATGCGCGCCGCCTGGGGTGATGGCGCCTTCGATCCCCAGGCCGATACGGGGTCGCGCCCGCATGAGGCCGGCCTGCTGCGGCTCGATTGCTCCAAGGCGCGCACGGCGCTGGGCTGGCGCCCCGCGCTGACGCTCGATCAAGCGCTCGACTGGATCGTTGCATGGCACAAAGCGACCGGCGTGGGAGACGATGCCCGGGCAGTCACACTCTCGCAGATCGCGGATTATGCTGCGGTCTCCAGGCTTTTCGAAACGCGTGCGGCCGCTGCCTGAACAGGTGCGGTCGCGATGGTGATGATGTTGCCGAGGCGCAGCCCGATCGCGCGCCGCGGCAATGGCAGGCGGTCGAGCTTGAGCCCGACCATCCACGCTGCCTGGCGGACAAGGAAGTCCAGGGGGAAATGGTTGACGCTGCGTTCGACGGCGATGTCGGCATAGCCGGCGCGCGTCAGCAATCCCTTCATCACCTGCGGATTGTAGAGTTCGGGATGCTGGAGGCAGAAGGGCGGCCAACGCACCCCCATCAGCGTCCGCAACAACGACCGTTCGTTGTGCGTGACGATCATCAATGTGCCGCCCGGGCGTAATTTCGAGCGAAGCTGTGCGAGCATCGCCAGCGGATCGAGCAGGTGGTCGAGGACATGCACCATCACCGCCAGTCCGATCGAAGCGTCGGGCACCGCAGACAGGTCGTCCATATCGGTGAGTAACGTGGTCGGTCGGCCGGCGGTCGCGGCGCGTAGGGCATCATGTGTCGCACGATTGGGCTCGAACAGCCAGAAATGGCCGAATTCGCCGGTTTGAGCCGCCTCGGCGGCGATATGACCAATGTCGGGCCCGATCTCGAGATAGCCGCCGCGAAGCCTGCCGCGCCTGGCGGCGAGATCGAAATAGCCGCGCTGGGTGGCGGCTATGGCATCGCTGGAGACGACCTCCATATTGGGTGCCATTTGCGAATAGAGGTCGGAGAGCTGCGTGCCGTCGAAAAAGACCGGTGCGTAAAGCAGGCCGCAACCGGTGCAGCGATGATAGGAGAAGAACAGCTTCTTCTTGAACAGGCCGGACCAGAAGGGGCGCAGCGCGTCGAGCGTCATCGCCTCGGCACGCTCGGTGCTGGACACTTCCTCATGTGCGGTGGTGGCGCCACAGATCGGGCACGCGCGGCGCGGGAAGTCGGTTCGAGTCATGTGCGGTCGCCTGTCGGTCTGAAGGTAACGCGGCTGTGCCAGAAATAGCTGCCCACGATCAGGATGGCGTTGAAGCCGAGTTGTGCGATGACGGGAGGCAGCCCAGCGGCCTCAACGAGCAAGGGCAGAGCGAGCCAGTTCGCGGCATAGTTGATGAGATAGAAGCTCGAAAAAGTACCGAATTCGCGCGCGACATTGCCGTTCGTGCGGAAGACGCCGAGCTTGTAGGTGGCAAAGGCGAAGCACAGGCTCACCGCCTGGGCGATGGCGAGCGCGATCATATAATGGGTGCGCAGCGCCGGCACGCTCCACAGCAGCAGCGGATAGATGGCGAGGCCGAACGCGGTGTTCATCGCGCCCGCGATCAGAAAGCGCAGCGGGCGCTTTCCGCCGCGAATGAGCGTGTCGCGCAGCGTCATGCTTCGTCCAGCAGGTCGATCAGCATGTTTTCGCGAAGCACGTCGCGCGGCAGGAATGGGGAAAGATCCTCGAGCGCGGGTGAGGTGATCCGTCCGTCGGGATGCTGCTTCGCGCCGAGCTTCGGGGCAAAGGCGACATGCTCGTCGACCACGATCTCGCACACCACCGGCCCGTCGGTCGCCAGTGCGGCGGCAATGGCGCCGGGCAGTTCGACTTGGGTTTCCGCGCGATGATAGGCGAAGCCGAAGGCGCGTGCGACCTTGCCGAAATCGGGGAAGGTCACGTTGCTCTTGGGGCCGCCGCCAACCTCGACGCCGTTGAAGAAATTGCGATGCGTCTGGAAGATCGAGACATAGCCGTTATTGTTGAGCAGGAAGACCTTCACCGGCAGGTCGTAGCCCGCGATCGTCTGCATCTCCTGCAGGTTCATCATGATGCTGCCGTCGCCCGCGATACAAATGACGCGCTGCTGGTTGCCCGTCGCCGCGCACACGCCGATCGCGGCAGGCAGGTCGTAGCCCATCGTCGCGCAGCCGGAGTTGGTCCATAGCCGCTGGCCGCGCTTGATCTCCGCCACCTGGAAGCTGACGACGCAGGCGCTGCCATTGCCGGTGACGATGATGTCGTCCTCGTCCAGCGCGCCGAACAACGCGTCCATCGCGACATAGGGATGCAGCGCGGGGCCATGGCTGCGATATTCGGGAAGCACGGTCGGAAAGCGCCGCACGCGTTCGCGCGCCCAGCCCAGCCATTCGGTTTGTGCTGGTGTCGGGCCGCCATGATCGGCGGCCAGCAGCGCCGGGATCAGGTCGGCGAGATCGGCGACGACCGGCATGTCGGGGGAGACATTGGGTTTTTGAAGTTCGAGCGGATCGATATCGACCCAGATCTTGTACGCTTCGCGCGCGAAGCTTGACCAGTTGTAGCTCACCTGGCGGATGTTGAGCCGACTGCCCAGGATCAACAGCACGTCCGCGCTCTGCGTCACCATGTTGCCGCCGCGGTCGCCCACCGTACCTGGGCGACCGGCATAGAGCGGGTGATCGTTCCACAACGTGTCGTGCGCATTCCAGCCGGTGACGACGGGTACGCCCAGTCTCTCGATCAGCCGCAGGAAATCGGCATGGGCGCCGCTCAGCCGGACGCCCGCACCCGCGAACACCACCGGCCGTTCGGCCCGGCGCAGTTTCTCCAGGATCGCATCCGCCGTCGTGGCCAGATCGGTCTGTTTCCAGGGCTCGTCCAACTCGGCGGGGTCGAAACCGGGCAGCAGGTCGTCGGGATCGATCTTCGCTGCCTGGACGTCGAGCGGAATGTCCAGCCAGCATGGGCCCGGCCGGCCGCTTGTCGCCAGATACAGCGCCTTCTCCAGATGGTAGCGGATCGAGCGCGGATCGGTGACCATGGTGGCGTATTTGGTGATCGGGCGCACCAGTTCCTCGATGTCGAGTTCCTGGTCGCCATATTGGCGCAGGGGCAGGCCGGTCGAGCGCACCGTGGTTTCGATCTTCACCTGGCCCGAAATCACCAGCATCCCGATCGAATCGACATAGGCGCCGTAGACGCCGGTGATCGCGTTGGTACCGCCCGGGCCCGAGGTGACGTTGACCACCGGCAGGCGATTGGTCAGCCGGTAATAGGCCTCCGCCGCCATCGCCAGCGCCTGTTCGTGATGGGTGAAGATCGTCTCGAGCTCAGCATGGGTACCGAGCGAATGGTTGAGGTGCATCGCGCCGCCACCGGTCAGCATGAAGACATGGCGCACGCCATGTTCGGCCAGCCGGTCCGCCACCCAGGCGGAAAGCTTTATCGTCTTGGTCATGATTTCCATCCGTTCCAGATCGCCGTGCGGCGGATCGCTTCGTCGAGGTCGATTGTGGGCGCGACGCCGAGTTCGCGGCGGATCAGCGCGGTCGAGGGCACATAGCGGCCGGCATTCCAGCCCGGATCGGGCTTGCCGAGGATCTCGACGCCGCCGCCGCCGAGCAGCGTGTCGATGCGCCGTGCCAGGTCCGCGATCGAGATCGCGTCTTCCGATCCCATATTATAAGCGGCGCCGGGCTCTCCCGCGATCAGCAGCGTCCAGAGCCAGGCGGTCAGATCCGCGGCATAGAGATAGGATCGCACCGCTTCGCCGCTGCCTTCGATCACCAGCTTGCGCCCGGCCAGCGCGTCGCGGATGAAATTGCCCGCGGCGAAATGGATATCGAGTGACAGCAATGGGCCGAGCAACGCGAAGATGCGGGCATTGACCACATCCAGGCCGAACTGCTTGCCGTAGATGGCGCAGAGCATTTCCGCGGCGCGCTTGCCCTCGCCATAGGCGAATCGCGGGTCGCGGGGATCGGGGCCGCCCATCCAGTCCTCGCCGACATGGGTGAGCTTCCAGGGCTGGATGCCGTAGACCGCGCCCGAACTCAGGAAGAGCAGGCGGGCTTTGTTTTCCACGGCCAGATCGAGCGCGCGCCGGGTGCCCGCGACGATCGTGTCGAACATGCGACGTGGATCGTCTCTGTTGAGCGCGGCACTGGCGTCGGTTGCTGCATGGATGACATGGGTGAAGGTGCCGCCGGTGCGAGGGTGGTCGAGAATGTCGCCGGGCAGCATGCGGCAAAAGGCGGCAAGGTGCGGCGCCCTGGCTGCAAAGGCGGCGGGGTCGCGGCTAAGGAGGGTGATGTCGATGCCGAGGCCAAGGCGCCGGTCGGCGTCGCGGAGTGCTTCCAGCATCCAGCGGCCGATGAAACCGGTCCCGCCGGTCATGAAGATGCGCGCGCCCGCCAGGCGCGGCCAGAGTGGTGCGAGCGTCGTGAAGACGGCGTCGAGGTCGCGTTCGAGGATCATGCCAGGGCCGCCCGGGCAAGGCCGAGCGAGGGGCGCTCCGACCGGTGCGCGCGGATCACGCGGGCGAGGCTGTCGAGCGCGAGCGCCCAGAGCAGCAGCACGACCAGCCCCGGCCGGATGAAATGACCCATTGCGAGGCCGAAGCTTGCCGTCACTGGCCGTTCGCCCAGCCAGCTGTTCGCCGACACGTCGAGGATCGTCGACAGCGGCCAGTCGGCGGCGATGCACAGCAGATAGGCGCAGACGATCGCGACGATCGGGCCGGGACCGCGCCAGCGCTCCATGAAGACGAGGAACAGCAGGAAGGTCTGGGTGTAACCGCCGGGCGACTGGGTGACGAGATAGGCGGCGAGCAGCAATGTCGAGATGCGGTGCAACGGCAGCGCGCGGGGCTGGAGCCAGGCGCCGGCCAGGCAGAGCAGGGTCAGCGCCTGGCTGGCGCGGATGATGATCGGCACGATCGTCTCGATCGCCTCCACCGTGCGCGACGGGACGAAGCTGAGGATCGGGATCTGCGACATGCGCACCTGGAGCAGCGGCGCGTAGCTGGTCGAATAATGGACCTCGTTCCACACCTGTCCGCCCTGGAAGATCACCCAATCGGCGGTGTTGGACGCGAGCTCCATCGGCGTGCCGCTGCCGACGATCGCCAGCGTGACGAGATAAAGCGCGACGGTGGCGATGCCGGCGGCCTCCAGCATGCGCCAATGCCGCTTCACCGCGAGCGCGAGCACGGGCAGCAGCAGATAGGGTTTGAAATTGATCGTGACCGCCATCGACAGCCAGCGCCAGCCGCGCGAGCGCGTGATCCGGCCATAGGCGATCACGAAAAAGGCGAAGGCGACCAGGATCAGGTTGCCGCGCTCTAGCGTGAACAGCAGCGGCAGGCCGAGCGCGAAGGCGATGGTGCGGAACGGGGCGGTGCGCGGATCGGTGCGGCGCAGGCTGATCCACACCAAAGCGACGTCGATCAGATAGAATGCGATGATCGTGCCGCGCGCGAACCAGTCGCAATCGCGCGCGTAGAAGGACGACTGGAGATAGCAGCCCGGCATGCTGAACAGGTCGAGAAAGACGAAGGACAGCGGCGGGTAGATGCTCCGCCACACATTATAGGCGCCCGGATGGTTCGCCCAATAAGCGGTGTTGAACCAGTCCATGAAGGTGTCGTTGGTGTCGAAGACGAAGGGCTGGGGCAGAAAGCCGTGCTCGAAGAAGAGCGTCGCGGTCCAGACCACGCTCGCCACCACCGCGATCGCCAGCACGATCTCCGGCAGCAGGGCGGTCAGCGCGATCGTGCGCCGGCGCGCTGTCACGGCCGCGCCGCCGTCACGGGCTGGACGATCGTGCGTGCGGCGGGTCGTGCGCGCGCCGGCGGAAAGTTCAGCCGTTCCTCCTCGATCACGAGCGGCACGTTGCGCGTCCGTTCGGCGAGCATGCGGACCTGCTCGCCGATCAGGCCCAGGAAGAGCAGCAGCACCGCGAACATGGCAAAGGCGGTCGTGAAGCCCAGCAACGGCCAGGCGGGGCCGCCGAGCAACGCCGCGCCGATCGTGCCAACGAGCAGCAGCAGCGCCACCGCCCCGGCATAGAGCGAGAGCAGGATCGGCATGCGCAGCAGTGACTTGGCCGAACCGGCCAGCCCGGACAGCGCGAAGGAGGTGAGCGAGGCGAGATTGTTCTTGGTCTCTCCCGCGGCGCGCGGCGGGCGATCGAACGGTACCACGGCCAGGCGGAAGCCGCTTTCGATCACCATGCCGCGGAAAAACGGCTCGGGCTCGTTCCAGGCGGCGAGCGTGTCGACCACGGCGCGGTCGAACAGGCCGAAGCCGGTCGCGCCGGGGACGATCGGATAATCGGCGAAGCGGCGCAGCAGCCTGTATCCCCAGCGGCGCGCGGTGGTAAGCACGAACGAGGCGGCTTCCGAATGGCGCTGGCCGAGCACGACCTGCGCGCCCGCACGCCATTGACGGATCATTTCGCCGATCAGAGCAGGCGGATCCTGGAAATCGGCGCACATGCCGATCACCGCCGCCCCCTCGGCCTGATAGATCGCATAGGTGGGCGACCGCATCTGGCCGTAATTGCGATTGTTGAAGATCGCACGGATGCGCGGATCCTCGGCGCACAGCGCGCGCATCAGCTCACGCGTGCGATCGGTCGACCCATTGTCGATCAGGATGATCTCGTGCGAGCGCGCGTGCAGGCTCGCCTCGGCGGTGACGGCGGCGCAGATCGCACGGACATTCTCCTCTTCATTGAAGCAGGGAATGACGATAGAGAGTTCGGGCGAAAGCTCGGGCGTGTCTGCCGCCGGCGGGGCGGCTCCGGTCATTGCCCCGCGTCCGTCGGTGGACGTCGCCGGAAAAGCGCGATGCCGGTCGACGGTGCATAGATCTCGGTAAAGAACACACCGACCAGCAACAGGATCAGCAGCGCCACGGCGGGCACGTTATAGTGGCGAGCCGCGTCGAGATGCGCCGATTCCACCACCTGCACGTCCGACGCGGTCTCGGCGGCCAGCGTCTCGACCGCGACTTCCTCCGACGAGCGCGCATAGACTTCGTACAGCGCCTGGGCGAAGCGATAGTCGCGATAACGGTCGAGATATTCGCCCGAAATCTCCGACAGTCCGGCAACGTTGGGGCCGGCGGCACCCTGGCCGGGCTGTACGGTGCGCGAGATCTGGGCGCGCAGCGATGCCACTTCGGACTGGGCCGCGAGAAGCTGCGGATTTTCCGCACCCTGAAAGCGCTGCAAGGTCTGGAGCTCGACCAGCTTGGCCTGAAGCCGCGCCTCCAGCCCGGTGCGCAGCGCCAGTGCGGAGCCGAGCTGCGCTTCGGGTTCGGCCAGGTTGTTGCGGCGGCGGAACGCGTTCAATGCCGCTTCGGCCTTGACCACGCGGTCGCCAGCTTCCTCGAAGCGTTCGAGCACGATCTGGCGCTTGCGGGCGATCCGGTCGCGGCCCAGCGCGATGATCCGGTCGCTGAGCGCACCGACATAGGCCTTGGTCAGCGCCTGTGAGCGTTCCGCATCATGCGTCCGCGTCTCGATCTCGATGATCCCGCCGGTCAGCGAATGGATATCGACCTTGCGCGCCAGCGCGACGCGTGCGTCCGCCGTCGTCGCATAATCGGCGGACGGGCCGACGAGCTTGAGCCGGCGGATGACGTCGTCGGTCACTTCCGCGCTGCGGCCGACGGCCAGATAGAAGTCGATGGGCTGCTTGGCGCCGCCGAACAGCGAAGCGAAGCTTTGCAACTGCCCGCCGACCGCGTTGAGCATCGAGCCGAGCCCGACGCTGTTATTGTCCTGCGGCGTCACCTTGGCGCGCGCGACATAGGGCTGCGGGAGAACGCACAGCAGCGCGAGCAGCAGTGCGAGCACGGCATAGCCGATGCGGCGGCGGCGGTCGTCGGCGACCAGGTCGGTCGCCGACTGCCAGAGCTGAAGGGGCCGGCTCATTCGGCGAGCGTCTTGATCGTGGCGGCGCCGGCGAGGCCGCCGAACAGGCTGCCGGTGATGTCGCGCACGCGCGCCCAGAATTCGCCGCGATCTGCGTCGATCGGCACGAACACCAGATCGCCGGGCAGTGCGCGTTCGCTCAGCGCGCGCCGGCCATGCGGGGCAAGCACGGTGCCGTTGGCGCGGACGATGAAGATCTCGCTCTTGTCGCCCAGTTTCTGCACGCCGCCCGCCGAGCGGACGAAGTCGCCGATCGTGGCGCCCTCGCGATAGGCGAAGGAGGCGGGGCTCGGCACCGCGCCGAACACGCCCACCGTCACCGGCCGCGACGGCACATAGATGGAATCATTATTCTCGAGCACGAGATCCTCGGGCAGGGCGGCGGCGGTCACCGGCAGGTCGAAGACCAGCCGCCCGTCGGGCTCGCGTTCGCGGAGCTGGTCGACGACCGATCGGACCAGTGCCAGATTGGCGGGATTGCTGAGTTGCGCGCGATTGACCGAGGTGACGGGCTGCGCGGTCAGCAGCAGTTCGAGATCGCGGATCGCGCGATCGAAGCTGACGCGTTGCTGTTGCTTGACGCTCTCGCGCGTGATCACGCTGGCATAGGGAAAGGCGTCGCGCGTCAGCCCGCCGGCCTGGCCGACGACATCGGCCAGCCTGGTGCCGGGCGCGAAATAATAACGGCCGGGCTTCGCCACTTCGCCGCTGATCGTGACGAGCACCGATTGCTGCTGCAGCGGGCGGGCGATGCCGACATTCGAAAGCACGCGGACGATGTCGCCGCGGCTGGCCCGGCGCGTTCCCGCTTCCTCCGCCGAAAGCTGCTGCCAGCCGGCATCGCGCTGACCGAGCGAATCCAGCACCATCAGGCGGCTGCCATCGGCGACGGTGTTGATGCCGCCGGCATAGAGCACGGCGTCGTTCACCGTCTCGCCGGGGCCGACCTCGAAGATCGCCTCGCGATTGACACTACCGATCACCGCGACCTGAGCGCCGGCGGGCGCGACATAGATGACGTCGCCATTCTGGAGCGCGGCGTCGCCGCTCTTGTCACCCTTGAGCAGCAGATCGTACAGATCGAAGTCCGAGACGAGCCTGCCGCCCCGGCGCAGCTGGATCGAGCGGAAGCTGCCGCCGGCGGACGGCCCGCCCGCGGCAAGCACGGCATTGACCAAGGTGGACAGGCTGCTGACCGTGTAGGATCCGGGCGTCGCGGCGAAGCCGGTGACATAGACGGTGATGCCGCGCAGCCGGCCGACGGTCACTTCGAGGTCGAAGCCGCGATACTGGCGCGAGACCTGGCGGGAGATCACGCCCTGGACGTCGCCGTAGCGCACGCCGCCGACATTGATCGCGCCGACGCGCGGCACGAAGATCCGCCCCTCGCTGTCGATGACGAGCCGCAGGTTCGATGCCTGGACCGATCCGGTCAACCCCAGGACCAGCTCATCGCCGGGATTGAGACGGTAATCGGCGGGAAGGGTGGTGGTCGGCGGCGCGGTGAAGTCGCGCGCGTTCGGCAGCAGCAGGTCCGCGCCGAAACGGCGCAGCGGCTTGCCGACGATATCCGAAACGAAAACCTCGAACTCGCTGGCGGGCGTCAGCGGGCGGGGCGGGTTCGGCGCGCGCGTCGCACCGTCCACCGGTTCACTGCCATCCTTTGGCGGGGTGGGCGACTGGCCTTCGATGATCGCGGGCTGGAAGCTCGGGGTCTGATCGGCTGGCGGCAGCGCGACCTGGCCGGCGGTCGCGCCGCGCGCGGCCGATCCGGACGCCGTGCCGCCTTGCTGCTGTGCGCCGCTTGCGACGGGGGACGCGAACTGGGCGGTGGTGCTTGCCGGCAACAACAGCGCCGCACAGGCACCGCCGATCAGCAGCCGGTGACGCAGAGGGGAAGGGAAGGAGATCATGCCGCGCGCTGTTCCAATTGATTGAGGCCGAGTTCGGCACCGAGCAGCGTGTCGGCCGCCAGCGCCCACAGGCGCCGATCGGACGCGGCGAGCAGCCCGGCCTTGCCGTCGCCGACGCGATAGGGGCTGCCGTCCCAGCGGGTCGCATGTCCGCCCGCCTCGGCGAGGAACAGCATGCCGGCGGCATGATCCCAGGGAAGGGTGCGCTGGAAAAGCGCGACGTCGTTCTGGCCGAGGCAGAGCCGGGGATAATGTTCGGCCGCGCAGCGCGGGATCGGTACCAGATCGAGCCGTCGCGCGGCGCGGGCATGGATATGGGCGCGCAGCTCCGCGCTCATGAACTGCGTCGCCAGCGCGGCCACCGGCCGCTTCCGCCCGGTCGCGCGGGCGCGGACCACCGCGCCGTCACACCGCGCGCCGCCGCCGCGGACCGCCTCGCACATCCTGCCGCTCACCGGATCGAACAGCCAGCCGGCGACGGGAATACCGTCCTCGACCAGCGCCACCATCAGTCCGAAGGGTTCGCGTCCCGCCGCGAAATTGGCGGTGCCGTCGAGCGGATCGATCAGCCAGACCTGCCCGGCGCCGATGCCGCGCAACAGGCCCGGACTTTCCGCCGCGGCCTCCTCGCCGACGATGCGGGCGCCGAGCCCCAGCGCGTCGAGGCCGTCATACAGGCGCAGCTCCGCTTCCCGGTCGGCGCGGGTGACCACCTCTCCGGGCGATTTCTCAGTGATGTCGTCGGATGCGAGCATCCGGAAATAGGGCATGATGGTGGTTGCGGCGACGTGGCGCAGGAGCGCAGGCACGCGATCGCGCAGGACGGGAGATGGCAAGGGCGGGCTCACGACAGGGGTTCGGATCGGCGAAAGGGGGCGGAGCCAGGCCGCCCCCGGCCATGGATCGGTCAGGCCGCCACGCTGGCGAGCGGCGCCCGGCCGGCCGAACGCTCGCGCATCATGCGGATGCGGGCGCCATCCTCCTCGGCGATCTCGCGGTAATAATCGCGCTTGTTCTCCAGCCAATCGAGTTCGAACGCGATCGCGCCGGCGACCGCCTCGTTGAAGCCGTCGCTCTCGGCGACGGCGCCGTCGAAGACGATCTTGCGCGTTTCGAACCGGTCGAGCCGCACGCGCCGGATCTCGCGCAGCGCCGGCAGCGCCTCGGGCGCGACCGAACCGCCGACCACCAGTTCGAGATCGGCGTCGGCGCAGGCGCGCGCGACCTTCAGCACGGCGTCGGTGATCTGGCGATCGTTGATCGCCTTGCGCTGCAATCCGCGCGACAGCGTGAAATCGACGCGGCCGAAGACGATGCCGTCCACTCCGGCGCGGGCGACGGGCAGGATCTCGTCCAGGTTGCGCAGCGTCGCTTCGGTTTCCAGGTTGAACAGGAACTGGGTGGTATGGCCGGTATCGCCATGCGTCTTCGTCTTGGCCTCGACGAATTTGGTGAGCGCATAGGCGGTCTCGACCATCGGCGCGATGATATAGTCGACCCCGTAGAGCTTGGATGCATGCAGGTCCGAAATTGCTTCGCAGCCGCCGATCTTGAGCGCGACCTTCAGATCGGCGCGATGGGCGAGTTCGAGCAGGCGGAGGAACTCGTCGGGGCGGGTGCCTTCCGCTTCGAACTCGGCCTTCACCGCGACCATGCCATGGCGGTCGCGGCCCTTTTTGAGCATGTCGAGCATACGGCGTTCGGTGGGGGTCAAGGCGGTTCTCCCTGAAGTACTCGGTTACAATCGAACGTAAGACGGAGCCCCTTCGCCGATCCCGCAATCGATCGTTCACTTTTCGGTGATATGCTCGTGGGATGCCGCTTTTTCGGGACGGACGCTTCCGTGACGGCTGCCGAAGCGCTAAGAACCTGCCCCCATGCTCAAGCTCAATGCGCCAATGCATGTGTTTCGTCTGGCCTCGATCGTGGCGATCACGCTCACCGCCGCGACGTCGTCCATCGCCAGCGAACCGCAGAAATCCGGGGGTCATGCGGAGTCCGTCCTGCCGTCCGGCGACGGTTCGGCATTCCGGCAGCGGATGATGGACTGGTCCGCCGACGCACCGGAAGCGACGCCGGAGTCGCGGCCTGCGCCTCAGCGCTCGCGCCCGATCGACCTGCCGCATCTGTCGTCGCGCTTCGGCCCGCGCAGCGATCCGCTGCGCGGCGGCCATGCCCGGCATGCGGGCGTCGATATTCCGGCGCCGCTGGGCACGCCGGTGCTGGCGTCGGCCGATGGCGAGGTCCGCTATGCCGGCAGTGCCGGCGGCTATGGCAATATGATCGAGATCGCGCATTTGGGCGGTATCCGCACGCGTTACGCGCATCTTTCCCGGATCCTGGTGGGCGAGCGCGCGATGGTGCGGCAGGGGCAGGTGATCGCGCTGATGGGATCGACGGGACGATCGACCGGCAGCCATCTGCATTTCGAGATGCGGGAAAATGGCACCGCGATCGACCCGCTGCCGCATCTGGGCGATGACGCGCCGCAGCGCCCGATGATGCGGACCGTGCCGGCGAAGCCCTTCGTATCGGCGTTTGCGCGTGCGCGTCAGGTCAATGCGCAGCCAGAGGCGGTCGCAAAGGGCGTTCGTCCTTAGGGGTGGAATTGAGCCAGATTATGAGGCTCATCTGTCGCCTGAGCCCGCTGGTTCAACTCATCTCATGTCGTTCCCGCGTTCTCGGGAACGCCGATATTGTATCTTGCCGGAGGTAGCCGTCTGACCCTCCTTGGCAAACGGAGAATGGCAGCTTTGCGCCTCATTATAGCCGTTCGCCGACCAGATTGTTGATCCCGGAAGCTGCCGTTCTTTCGGAATGCCGGCAGGCACAGCGAAAGTCCGAGCTTGGGACATGATTTGCTACCGGCTCGATACCGACCTGCTCCGCCTCGACAAGGCCCATTATGCCGACCGCAACTCGCGGCGCATGGTCACCGGCGTCAAAATCAATGCCGGCCTCAATGTCGATCGCCGCTACATCCGCGCGCTCCTCCACTCGATCGAGACGCTGGGCCTGGCCGACGCACAGCCCAAGTTCACCGGCCTCGGAGGCAAGGGCGCGCTTGCCGCGCATCTGCGCGGCAAAATCGCCTCTGTAAGCCATCTCAAGGGTGCGACTGATCTCGTCGTGCGTGCGTTCGTGCTGCGCTACAACAAGAGCTTCGGCGGCACGCCGATCACGCTCGTCCCGACGGCGGAGGAGCGGCGCGACCGCTCAGTCTGGGTGGTCGATCACATCGACCAATATGGTAGCGCCTCCTTTCTCAAGGGCGTCGGCCTGGTGACTGTGGCCCATTGCGTGAACGGCCTGAGCGAGGTCGAGATCCTCCACCCATCCAAGCACACGACGACCTTTTCGGCGAAGGTACTCAAGCGTCACGACCATCGCGACCTGGCGATACTCGACACTAGCACCATCCCCGCGACCGAATATTTCGAGCTCGACGTCGCGACTACGCCGCTGCTAGTCGGCGATCCCGTCACCGCTGTCGGCTATCCCCATTGGGGCCGGGCGACCGGCTCAACCATCGCCCCGGTTTCGTCAGCCTGATCACTCCGCAGTCCGGCGTCCGCAAAATCGAAGTGAGCCAGATGCTGACTAAAGGCATGTCGGGCGGACCGATTCTCGATGCTAATGCTCGCGTAGTCGGGATAATTCACAAAAGGGGGCCCCGGCGAGGGACGTCAGCTAGCCATCCATCTGAGCATGCTACAGGAGTGGCTCAAGCAATGAAATCCGTCGCGCCTTTCGCACCTCGGCAATTAGGTCCGGCCTCGTCGCCGCACTACGATCGGCTTTGAGGCGGCTGCCGCTAGTCTATTTCCCGCCGCGCGGACGCCGACTTTTGTTGGGAGCAGTCGTTCAGTGAATATTTCGGTATGGCCGGGTCTGGTCGACACCGGCCGGTCCACCCGGACCGGCTGAACGACGGCTAGGCGTTGATAGCGGCAACGACGATGCCCTGACGGGATCGCGCCCCAGCATCCACAAGCAGGCAGAAGATCGTCATCGAGATCAACGCGCTTGCTGCGATCATATCCGGGGATGCCGAAGCGCTTGTCCGTGACCATTCGCTTCCTAGGTTCATGGCGAGCAACATGATCGCGAAATAAGCAGTGGCTATGGTCATTCGGCCTAGAAAGGACAGGATCGTCCAACCGAGGCAATCCTGGGTGAGCGCCCATATGCAGGCCCCGACCGCCATGCAAATCGTCGATCCCGGGAGCATGACGAAATGCTGCACCAGCGACGGTAGCTGCGGACCGGCCGCGCCGCTGCAAATTTTGCCGAAGGCGAGGAAGGCCGCGCTACCGTCTATCCACAACCCTATCATCGGCAGGATCAGGGCGAGAACTCGCTTCGCTACGGTCGGCAGACAAAAGCGGGGGGTAGCGACCGCGTCCGGCATGGTGGACAACCTCCGCGCGCGATGGCCCGGCGATATATCCCGGGCAGTGTCGCCGATCATCGCGATGCAACAGGGGGGATGCTGGTGCATGCTCGAAGTCCAGAGCCGTCGCCGCCGTGTCGGCGATCGATCAATCGCTGATCGCGGCATCGATCCGCGCGGCAATCATGGCGGCATCGAGGGCATCGACGAAATGTGCGGCGAGCGATCCGTCGGGTGCCATGAGATAAGTGATCGCGGAATGCGGCATGTCATAGTCGCCCTGCTCTACGGCCCGTCGCTTGGCAAAGACGCGATAGGCTGCTTTCATGCGCTCGATGGCATCGATCGAACCGGTAAGCCCCGTAAATCGAGGATAGGTGCCCAGAAAATCCCGCATCCGCTCTGGCGTATCGCGCTCGGGATCGACCGTGACATAGAGTGGTTGCAACCGAGCGGCATTGTCGCCGAGGAGATCGAGGACAATGCTGAGCTTGGCCAGGGCGCGAGGGCAGACGACCTTGCAATGGGTGAAGCCGAAGAAGATGAGAAGATAGCAGCCTCGCCAGGATCGCTCGGTCACGGCCGCTCCAAAATGGTCGACCAGCTTGAAACCGCCACCTACGGTGACCTGCGGGCGCACGACCCGCTCGTGCGGCTTTTCCCCGCTCACTGGACCGACGCCAGGACACGGAAGCTTCTCGATCGGTCGATGCGACCGTTCAGGCGGATCATGGCCGTTCCCTCGGATATCAGGGAAACCCCGTCTTCGGTGAGTGCGGCGCAAACCGCCGCGCGATCGACACCGGCTTCGAACGGTCCGATCAGGATGTCGGCTGTGGCCGATGGCGACCCGCACGGTGGAGCGAGCGTGAAATGGAGGTGATTGTCCGCGGGATCGACGAAGGCCGCGCAGACGTCGATCTCCGGATTGACCTCGCGCAGCGCCGGTTGTGCGAAGCGATCGCTGGACCACTGCTCCTCGTAGAGCGTCTTGAGGCCGCCCGGAGGGCATAGCCGCGCGAACGCCAGCAGGGCATTGCCCGTAAGCGGATCCATCATGCGATAATTGCCATCGTCGTCCAAAGGGCGATCCTCGCGCGGATAATAAAGCCCGCCATCGCGCCAGGTCGGGCGCATGACACGGTCTGCCGTCGCCAGTAGGCCATCGCGGACCGCCTCGTCGCCGATTTCGGCTGCCCAGGCGGCAAGCCACCCGAAATGAGCAAAGCTCGTAACCCCTTGGTCTGGGGCGAGGGCATCATTGAGCACGGCATCGTTCACGCGGATGGCGACTTCGGAATTGCCGCGGCGCTCGATGAACCTGTCGATGCTCCGATAATATTGCTCTTCGACAAAGTCGCCGTTCCAGCTGTGCATCAGCGTACCGCACCAGCCATCCCATACGGGAAGGCGCGGAGATATCGCGGGATCGAGCTTCCCAGGCACAGCCTCCCGCCGCCAGTCAAGCACCATGAAATTATAATGGCCGTCCTCAGTGAGGATGCCGAAATCCTGCCAAGCCTGGCGATATGCGGCGCTCACGTCGGACGCCAGGGTCGTGCCGTACAGTAAATCGTGCATCCGAAAGCCGATTATTGGTACCTGATTGCAGACTTGGAAGATCAGCCCCGGTTCGCACGCGACACCCAGAAAGCCGCTCTGGGCGCTTTGCCAGTAGATGTGATCGTTCAGTGACTTTTCGTCATAGTCGAAGCGGTAGCCTTCGCCGCCCCAGAACATCGGTTTCAGGCGGAAGCTGATAGCGCCGGGTTCCGCATATTTCGCGTCATCGAACATATAATGGTACATCAGCGTCATCGCGTGAAGATAGCCGCTGTACATGATGTTATCCTTCGCCACGGGATCAGTGGTCTGGACGGGCTGCGGCATGTCGGGAAAATCCGGGTTTCCGCCCGAGCTTGTGTTCCGCCAATAGGTCCAGACCTCCGGAGACAGCATTTTGCCGATCAGTTGATCCATGATCGGCTGGAAGACGCCCGGTGCTGCCGGCAGCCGATGGCGGTGGGCCATCGCCACGGCCATGAACATATAGCCGAGCTGATACCGATAGGCGCCGAAATCCTCCTGCATCGGGCGTGCCGCCGCCATCATCGACCAATCGTTACTGGGCAGGGAGGCCAGATTGCGGATATGCCGCAGGTGACCGCGTTGTTGCTCGTCGAGGGCGGACAATCCCGCTTCACGGCGTGGCGACGGTCGCGACGGGTCTTTTTCCGCAATGGTGCCGATGGTTGGTGAAGAGGCTTCCGAAATCGCTTGGCGATGTTCCATGATGCAATACTCTCGTTAAAATCTACTGCAAGTTACGAAGCAGGTGGATCCGCGATCCTTATTTGTCTGCATTCAAACTCGGTCTTGCTGCGAGATCATCTTGACTGATTCAGGCGAGAAGCAATGATCGCTATCTATGGCTCGGCGGCATGTGAATGTGGAACCACGCCATGACACGGGCGACATAGTCGAAGATCGTCGGCATTGAGCGGACGCCATGGCCTTCGTGGGGATAGGTGACCAAGGCGCTTTCAATTCCGACGCCTTGCAGGGCGCGGTGAAACTCGAGCGCCTGGCCAGGTGGGGTTATTTTGTCTAGCGCACCGCAGATGTTCAGGGTCGGCGTCCTCACCCGATCCACATAATGTATCGGGCTGCGCGTGAAATATTTGCCCGTCGGGTTGCTGAGCTGGTCCTTCAAGAACGTCTCCGCGAAAGTGGGGACGTTGCAGGTCAGATGCTCGCTGACCCAGTTCGTGACCGGCGCCACCGGCACCGAGGCGGCGAACCGCTGGTCCTGGGTGATCAGCCAGGCGCTGATGTAGCCGCCGTAGCTGCCGCCGGTCACGCCGATACGCTGGGGATCGATAATGCCGGCGTCCTGAAGGGCATCGAGACCGGATAGATAGTCGTGCGTGTCGCCACCGCCCATATCGCCGAAGACCAGCCGGGCAAAATCCTGTCCGCGGCCACTCGATCCGCGCGGATTGGGCTGGAACAAGGCATATCCCGCCGCCAGCGCCATCTGGGGCAAAGCGGACCGGCCGATATAGACAGGGCGATAATATGCGACGGGACCGCCATGAACCTGCATGATCACCGGATGAGGGCCGGGACCAGGTGGCGTGAGCAGCCAGCCCTGGATTTCGAGACCGTCGGGGGCCGTCCAGCAGAAGTCGCGTGCCGAACCGAGTCCATCGACGGCTGCGGCGGTCTCGGGCGTGCCAAACTGTCGGACCCGGCGTTCTTCCCCCCGCTCGAAGGCGGTCAGGGTCGGCGCCTCGAAAAAAGCTTCGCAGAGGAACAGCATGTCTTCGGGATGATTGCCGAGCGGGGAGACCTCTGGGAAATAGGTCCCGGATGGCGAGCGCTCGCGGGCACGCCAGATCTCGCGGCTCCGTTCGTTCGCCCGGTCCAGCAGCCCGATCACCGTATCAAGGCCGTTGCCTGCGACAAACAGAAGTTGTTCCTCGCCACGCCAATGCAATTGCACGATGTCGGCACCGAGGCTGGAAGGTCGCGAGATCGCGCCGCTCCCGGTGTCGATCAGTCGCAGATCGCCGGCGATGATGTTCCGGTCGCTGCAGACGGCCTCGACAACAGCGATGGTCTTTCCGGATGACGTCGCGGTGATGAGGCCGAGCTGGTCCGCGGGCTGGAAAAGCGCGCGCGCCGATCCGTCTTGGATCGCGATGAGGCGTACGTCTGCCGAATACCACCAGGTTTCTTCCGGTCGATCGGAACAGATGGCGGCGACATGATCGCAGCCGCACCACACGCCCTGCCAGATGTTGACCCCGTCAGCCGTAACCCGTCTCACGGAATTGCTGGCAAGGTCATAGACCCACAGGCTGCGCCAAGGCGTCGCTTCCGGCGCGCCTTCGACGGCGGGAGCCCAGGCCGGCCGCTCGCCGGATGCACTGTCGAGGTCGACGGCGCGCGCGCCTTGGGCACCGGCGAGTTCCGAGCCATAGGCGGCAACGCCGAGCAGCAAAGCCGTGCCATCGGGTGACCAGTCGAGATATTCGATGAAGCCCTCGATTTCGGGCGTGGGCCGATCGGTCCGGCTGTCGACATCGAGCAATCGGAGGCGGTTGATATAGGCCTGCTCGCGGTCCGACAGGAAAGCCAGCGTTCGACCATCGGGAGACCATTTCGGCATACTGTCCGATCGCGGTCCGGTGGTGACGATATCGAGGTCGCCGGTGGCGACGTCGACCAGTGCGATCCTGGTCGACGGCGCGCCCTCGAGTTTGTCGCAGACCCACGCGGCTGCGGCCGCCCTGCGTCCATCCGGGCTGGTCGCCAGTTGGCTGAGCGTACTGGTCTCGCCGGTGCTAGGGCGCAGCCATGACCGTGTGCGGGTCTCGGCTTCCTGGAATAGCGGATGGGAACGGAAATCGACTTGCATGCGGGGTTCTCCAGCGCACTCGAGGGGCGGTGCCACAGGGGTGAGTTCTTATCTCGAAAGGTGATCAGCCGACGGGCTGCCCGGCGCTCGACTCGAGTATGGGCTTCTGTGCTTCCAGCGCGGACTTGAGATGATGGTCCATATCGTGCTGCGACTGGGCCATCATCGCGGCAACTTCGACTGCGGACGTGCCCCGATCGATTTCGAGATCCCGGGTGCCGTGGCAGTCGATATGATAGTAGCTGGTCTGCCCGCCGCCGACCGCTGAATAGGTCGCGTTGACGACGGTGCCGTGCGCGTGCTCGCCAAGATAATAAGCGCACAGGCTCAGCCGCCGGGCCTCGTTGTCACGTTCGGTGACATAGGTGCGGCGTTCATCGGGATCGTCGGCTCCCTCCCGCCACATTCGATATCCGCCCAAATAGGCGGCGGGGTCGTCGTCGAGCGGCGCCACGCAATAGCCTTGCGCCTCGAACCTTTTGCCGTGGCCGAGGCCGATGACGATATCCTCCCATATCGCTGCCACCGGGCAGTCGAAGGGCACGGCAACATGATGCGTCGACGTGACCCGCACCTTCATCTTGGACATCATCCTCTCGTCCTTTGCTGAGGTCAGAGAAAGCGCTCGAACCAGTCGAGCAGCGCTTCGTTCTGGCCGACGCGAGCGCTGAGCGGGCCGTGGGAATCGCCCATGTGGTTGCAACGTGGGATCCGCACGAGCTCGGTGGTGCATCCAACGTCGATCAGGACGCGGAAAAACTGCTCCGCCTCGGCTATGGGGCAGCGATAGTCCTCCTCGCCATGCAGCAGCAGCGTCGGCGTCGTGCAGCGATGCGCGTAGGTGATTGGCGATCGCGACCGGAAGACATCGGGGATCTCGTGCGGCAAGCCACCGAGGTCAGAGGCGAAGGCCTCGCCGGCGTCGCTCAGATAGTAGAGGCTCGAATAGTTCGTCACCGAGGCCTCTGCGACCGCAGCGCGGAAGCGATGGCTGTGGCCCACGATCCAGGCTGTCGCGAAGCCGCCATGGGACGGCCCCCATACGCCGAGCCTCTCGGGGTCGGCCAAGCCGCTGGCGACGACAGCATCCGCCACGGCCATATGATCGGGGAAGCCCTTGCTGCCCCAGTCGCCCATGATCTTCCGTTGAAACGCCTCGCCATAGCCCGCCGAGCCACGGAAATTGGCGAAGACCACCCCCCAGCCGCGTGAAACGAGCATATGGAAGTCGTACCGGAAGGCGTGACCCGCCGCGAGGAAGGGGCCTCCGTGAATGAACATAATCGTGGGCAGCGGCCCTTGGGTATCCTGCCGGGCAAGGAACCAGGCATCGAACTCGAGTCCATCCGGGCTCACGACCGGCAGATGCCGGATCGTCAGCTTTGGCCAGCTGTCGAGGACCTTGTCGTTGAATGCCGTCAACCGTGCCTCGTCGCGCGACGGCAACCGGGACAAGTACAGGTCGCCGGGACGATGGGCGTCGCTAGCGAGGAAAAGAAGCGCATAGGTGGTGGCCCCGAGCAACAGGCAGGAGCGATTGCCTGAGACAAGCGGGACCAGCTGCGGTTCTCCCTTGAGTGCGATCCGCCAGATCTGGGTTTCTCCGCCGACCTGGACGGTGGCGAACGCCGTGTTCTCGTCGATCACCTCGACACCGCGGGTGAAGGAAATTTCCCAGACGGGCGTGTCTTCATGGACGCGCATGCCGATTTGGGCATCCAGGCCGGGGGTCCGGCACACATGGGCACGCGTCTCGAGATCGAATGTGTAAAGCACCGGGACCGGCACCGTGATCTTGGAACGATAGGCGCCGAAGAGCAGAAGACTCTTGCCATCGGGTAGCCAGGTCGTCGCCGCGACGAACCAACCATCTTCTAGGACCTTCGTCACTCGGCCGTCGGCGAAATCGAGGATGTGCGGCAGCGGCCCACTGCCGCCGCCGGGCTTGGCGGCACCTTCGATCGCGCCGAATAGCAGGCGATCTCCCGAAGGACTGAATTCGGGTTGCGAACAATTACCGAGCCCCGATGTCACGCAGTCGATCGTTCCGCTGGCGAGATCCAGGATATCGATCCGTTGGCTGATCCCATCGACGAAGCCGATGCCTTCGACACGATAGCCCGGCTTCGTGATGCGGTGCAGGCCGGAGGTTGGCGGCTTGATCGAAACGATCGTGGCCGCCAGTCGATCGCCTTGGGGCGACCATGCGAGCGGGGGCTGCGGCATGCCGTTGGAGACAGCGATCTCACGCAGGTCATCATTGGTGAAATCGTGGATGCAGATCCGCGGCGGCCCGTTGTCGACGCGGATATAGGCGAGCTTCGTGCCGTCGGGGGACCAGGCCGGGCCATTTGCCCGGACATCCCCGACGACGAGAGGTGTCTGCGCTTTGCTCTGCGTATCGACCAGGATGAGTTCGAAAAACTCGCCATCGGTCGCGACATCCGGGCGGGAGACTATCGTAGCAGCTTGGCATCCGTCGGGAGACAGGCGCGCGTCGCGCACGAAACGCAGCGCGAGCACATCCTGGGGCATCAACTGATCATGGTGGTTGCCAGCGCGCACAGGTTTCAGCTGGGTCATGTCGATATCCATGATCTGATCAAAAATGCGTGGTCAGCACGGCACCGAAGGTACGCGGGCGATTGACCGAGACACGGGCGGGACCACCAGCGAAGGCGAAGCTGGTCGTCGCCGACAGCTGGCCGCGTTTGTCGAAGATATTTCGAACGTAGAAGTCGAGCGACCAGCGATCGGTCGCGAGCGACGAGCGGAGGTCGAATGTGTTGAAGGCCGGGAGAGTATATTGCGGCATGCTCAGACTGGCGTCGAAGCTCGCGCTGCGCCTGCCGAGATATCGCCAGCTCGCGCCGATCGAACCCTTGAGATCGCCGCGTTCGAAGATGCGGTAGTCGGTGGCGGCGGTCAGGGACCAGCGGGGGGAATTCGGCAGGCGCTCGCCGTCGCGACCGCTGACATCGGGCGCGGGGGCGGTCAGCTTGGCATCGATCCACGCGCCAGACAGGCTGGTCGTCCAGCCAGCGGTCGGCCGGGCATTGAAAGCGAACTCGACGCCTTGGCTACGGGCGGTCGCCCCGTTCGCGAAGACGCCGATGCCGTTGACGATCGTGCCGAGCTGGATCTTCGACCAGTCGATACGGAACGCTGAAATGTCAGTGGTCAGCCATGCCGCCGGCTGCAGCTTGACGCCCAGTTCGTAGTTCCAGATCGTGTCCGGGTCGAAGGTGCTCGCACCCAGCGGCAGCCCGGTGACAGGGTCGGAGATGACGAGATTGGGACCGCCAGGCCGATAGCCGCTCGACACCCGGGCATAGATCATATTCTCGTCCGAGAAATGGTAGCGCATCGTGCCGAGATAGGTGACCACGGTGTCTTTCGCGGACGAGCCGGGATTGGACGTGCCGAGCAGGCCGCTGCCGATCTGCTCGAACGTTTGGCTGTTGCGGCTCAGCCGCAGGCCGATGGTGGCATCGAACCGGCTCGTGAAATGATAGGTCGCGTTGGCGTAGCCGGCGATCTCGCGATAGGTTGCCGGGAGGTCGAACTCGCCGATGGCGAAGGGGAGTTCGGTCCCGCCGGAGAAGCCGGCGAGCCGCTGATATTTTGAGATGTCCTCGTCGGTATAGTAGAGGCCGACGATATATTCGAGGGTGCGCCTGCCGCTCGAGGCAATCTTCACCTCTGCAGTCGTCTTGTGCAGTGATAGCCGAGAGGTGATCGAAGCGGAGTCGATGGGGAAGAAGGCGCCGAAGATCGCGGGATAAGCCTCGCTCGCATCCTGGACGATATCGTTGACCAGGCGCTGGCGGCCGACCGTAGCCTGGAGCGTCGCCGGTCCGAGATCATATTCTCCGCCCAGCGAATAGAGCTCGGCCTTCTGGTTGAAGCTGGACGCTTCCGGTTGGAAGTTCGTGAAGTCGCCATACACAGGCTTGCCGGTTACCCGATCATAATAGACTTCGCTGGAGCCATCGCGGTCAAGCCTTTGAATGAGCGCGGTGGCCTGGAGCGTCAGCCGGTCGGTCGGGGTGAAGGCAAGCGAGAAGCGACCGACCTGCTTGTCGTGCCGATCGATGCGGCGCTCGGCACGTGCCACATTGTCGACGTCTCCATCGTCATGGGCGTGGAGACCCGTGATGCGGATCGCCAGCTTGTCGGCGACGAGCGGTACATTCACGGCTCCGCGGATCGCGTAGATCTGGGCGCGGCTGCTCGTTGTACCTTCGATTTGCGCTACACCGGTCGCGCTGGAAAGATCGGGCGGTGTCAGCACATATTTGAGTAGTCCGCCGAGAGCGCTGGCGCCGTAGAGCGTCCCTTGCGGCCCTCGCAAGAGTTCGACGCGCTGGACATCGAATGTGCCGAGTTCGAGGCCGATTTGTGACAGGCCAGAATAGGCCGACCCGGAGCCGAACGGCACATCGTCGATATAGGTCGCGACCGTTGCGGCGGTATCGAAGCCGAGCGAGATGCCCCGAATGTTGATCTGGCTCTGGCCGGCGCCACCAAAATTATAGGTGGTGACCCCCGGAAATTGAGCGGTGAGGTCTTCGACCTGCTGAATTCCCCGGCTCGTCAACGTCTCACCCTTCACAACGACGAGTGACTGCGGAACGTCGCGGATCGATTCCTCGCGCTTCTGGGCCGTGACGACGATGTCTTCGACAGGCTGTTGTTCCGGCGTGTCCTGGGCGCTCGCCGGCTGAGAAAGAAGGAGCGCGGATGTTAAGGCCGACGATGCCAGCGCGGCCTTAAGTGCCCGGTTCCGGCGCTCGAACCTCGATGGTTGTTGATCGATCAACTTGATGGCCCCGCTCAATCGCATCTCAGCTCTCCCTCACCTCAAACGACTCAGCTCTTTAACTGAGCGAGCGCTCGAATTATTAAATTTGCACAATCGTTGTCAAGGTGCTTTTTGGCGCAGGCTAAAATCGCTATGAGCACTGGCAGGTTATCGGAGTGAATGATGCGAAAAGTCGATCCGGCGAATGTCGAAGAGCAGCGTGAACGGATTATTCGAGCGGCGTTGAAGTGCTTCGCTCGTAAGGGTGTCCACAGCACAACGACGGATGATATCGCTGCTGCGGCAAAGGTTAGCCCGGGCAAGCTCTATTATTATTTCAAGTCGCGCGACGGACTGATGCACGACCTCATCGTCTATGCGCACGCCGCCCGGGATGATTTTCTTCGGAATCTCTCGGATGCTCCTGACCTGCTCAAGGCGCTGATCGATATCCAGACCAATTCGGCCAAGGCGATCGCCGCACGAGGCATCCCCATGGAGGTTTATATCGAGCTTCTCGCCTATTCGACACGAAATGCCGCGGCGAGGCTGGCTTTCAAGGAGTCTGCCGATCAGGTTGCTGCCGTCGTGGCGCAAGCGGTCCATGCACATCAGGTGGACGGAAAGCTGCGCTCCGATATTGCTGCTGATGCGCTAGCCCAATTTATCAGCGCGTCAGTGATGGGCATGTCGATTGCGGAGCTGTCGCAGGGGGCCGGCTCGCAAGCCGAATTTCAGGCCACTCTGGCCCGGATGGTCTGGACTGGCGCAAATTCGTAATCCGGGAATGTTTCCGACCGCCGTTCGATGGCTCCGAACGGATTCTGTTAAGCAGATTACCGGTTGTTCGCGCACCATATGATGCGGACTGGGTTCGACGGCAGGAAAGAGGAATTATATCCCTCCTTCAACCGAGCGACTGCTCAAGGCTTCGGAAGGTCGCACCTTGTGGAGGGGGCGCGCGCTCGCCGCGGAATGGCTCCGAAACAAAATGAGCGGCGACTGACCTGCAAATCAACAGAAGCGTCCGCAACGGAAAAAATGCAGGTCGGTCGAGATTGAAACGCGCGCGTTCGCTAGGCCGTAGACTCATAAGCGCGGAGCCACAGGCGCATTGATGCAAGCTGGACCATGGCGAGGAAGTTCTCGGCCAGCTTGTCATAACGGGTGGCGACACGGCGGAAGTGCTTCAGCTTAGAGAAGAACCGTTCGATCAGGTTGCGCTCGCGATACAGCCGCTTGCTGAAGCAAGGCTTCCATTTTCGATTGGATTTCGCCGGGATGTTGGGCGTCGCGCCCTGTTCCTCGATCAACGTGCGGATGCGATCCGCATCATAGGCCTTGTCCGCAAGGACGATCATACGCGGTCCCAGATGATTGAGTAGTTCATCGGCGACCTGACCGTCATGTGTTTGGCCAGCGGTCAGGCCGAGCCGGACCGGGAGTCCTTGCGCATCAACGACCGCATGGATTTTAGTCGTGAGCCTGCCTCGGGATCGACCGAGACCAGGATCTCGATCCCCCTTTTTGCCGTCGCGGCCTGCTGGGCGCGAACGGAGGTGCTGTCGATCATCTGGATGCCACCGTCGTACGCGGCGGTAATGGCATCCATCATCCGATCCCATACCCCGGCCTTTCGCCATCGCACGAACCGGTTGTAGCAAGTTGTGCGTGGGCCATAGCGCTCCGGCAGGTCGCGCCACGGCGCACCGGATCGCAACACCCAGAAGATGCCGTTCAGCACCCGCCGATCATCGGCGCGTGGCACGCCTCGCGGCTTGTTGGGCAACAGCAGTTCGATCACGCGCCACTCGAAGTCGGTCAGATCATATCGGCTCATACCGATGCTGAATCACAAACCACCAAAACGCGAAAGAGGGGTCTCTGGAGGACTTATTACCTTCGATCGCAAGGACGCGCGCGACCACCCAGCGATCCGCTATTCCCCTCCAGAGTTGTTCACGCACCGCCGCTCGCAGCGCCCGTCTGGACCGGCTCACACTACATTCGCGTTCTGGCGACCGCAATCAAAGCCTCAACGGTTTATGAGTTCACGGCCTAATGTGCGCCTCATGCTCGCCATCCTCTAAAAGAGGCCGGTCCGAAACCGGCCATTTTGGAGTGGCGAGCCTCGACACGATTCGGGCGCCGGAACTGCTTCCTTGGACAGGCCAAAGGTAGTCGCGATCTGCCGATTACGGCTGCAGAGACGAGAGCTGGCGAGTGCGCCAAGCAGACCACTTACAAAAATGAACAGAGATATTTCAATCCTGTAAGTTTACGATCACTGTTGATCGGTCCAGATGCTTGCTGCCGACGCGGTTGCGAGCTTGGCGCTCCATCTCGCCGGACCACGCCGCCCCCGGACCGCGGGCGCGACGCATACGATCGACCGCAGCTTCGCCGCATGAGTGGGGGGG
>NZ_JBYSZM010000044.1:0-55211 GCF_058787155.1 Sphingobium sp. FW305-3-2-15-F-TSA7
TCGCCGCACAGACCCCGTCCGCGCCCTCCGCCGCCCCCTCGGGTTATGCCGCCACGGCATACACCTATGCCGATTTGGCCGATCTTTCGGTCAATGCGCCCGTTGTCATCGACGCTCAGATCAAGTCGGCGATTCGCATCGAGCAGGGTGCACCCGCCAATATGGCCCGTTTCTATGTCGAAGCGACCGTTCGCACGCTGATTCGCGGGCCCGCCGGCAGCCCGGCACTGATCACCTATGTCACCGACGTGCCGCTCGACGCGCGCGGGCGCCCGCCCAAGCTCAAGAAGATGCGCGTCCTGCTGCTCGCGCGTCCCGTCACGGGCAAACCCGGCGCGCTCCAGCTCCTTGCTCCGCACGCCCAGATCCCGTGGAGTCAACCGGTGGACACCCAGCTCCGCACCATTCTGGCCGAACTGACCGCCGCCGGCGCACCGCCCAGGATCACCGGCATTCGCAGCGCCTTTCATGTGCCCGGCACCGTCCAGGGCGAGGGCGAAACCCAGATCTTCATCCAGACCGAGTCCGGCAACCCGGTGTCCTTCTCGATCCTGCGCCGGCCCGGGGAGATCGCGCGCTGGTCGGTCGCGCTGGGCGAGATCGTCGACGAAGCCGCCGGCCCGCCCAAGCCGGGCACCCTGCTCTGGTACAGGCTCGCTTGCTCGCTACCGCCGCAATTGCCCGAGCGCGCGATCGACCCCGGCGATCCGGCCAATGCGGATCGCGCGCGCGAGGATTATCGCGTGGTGCGCGACGGCCTGGGCGCCTGCGAACGCAAGCATCCGGCGATCAAGGTTCGATGAGTCATGCTCATCGAACCTTGATAAAGCCCGCGCGGCGCCTGAGCGTGCCAAGGTGCGGATGCGTCAGCATCCCTGCACATTGCCGTCAGGCCTCGTCGCGCCCCAGATAGAGGAAATCGCGACCGAAGCTGCGCAGGTGCGCGCCGCCGTCGACGAAGATCGTCTGTCCGGTGACCGCACCGGCGCCCGCGAGATAGACGACGGCATCCGCCACATCCTCGGGATCGGGAAGCATGCCCAGCGGCATCTCGCGCTCCAGCCGGACCATCTGCGCGGGCAGATAATCCTCGGTGGGCAGCGTGAGGCCGGGCGCGACCGCGCAGACCCGCGCCTGCGGCGCCAGCGCACGCGCCAGCATGTCGGTGGCGCCGGCCAGCGCGAGCTTGGACAGCGTGTAGCTTGCTTGGTCGCCGGCCGGATGGGCGATCCGCTGATCGAGGATGTTGACGATGACCGCCGGCTGCCCGCTCACCGCGCGCGCCGCCACGTCGCGCGCGAGCAGCACCGGCGCGGCGCTGTTGACCGTGAAATGCGCGAGCAATGTCTCGGCGGTCATATCCTCCGGCCCATCGAGCCCGAACATCGACGCATTGTTGACGAGCAGGGTCGGCGGCTGGCCGAAATGCGTGGCCACGCGCTCGACCAGCCCCGCCACCTGCCCCGCATCGGACAGGTCGGCGGCGAAACCGTCCCAGATCGCGCCCCATTGGGTCAGTCGCGCCCGCAGCGCGGGATCGGGTTCGGGATGCTCGCGCGAATGCAGCGCCAGCGCCCAGCCCGCCTCGGCGAGCCGGCCCGCGATCGCGGCACCCAGCCTGTGGCAGCCGCCGGTGATCAACGCGAGCTTCACCGTCCGCTCATCGCCGGTGCCTGACCAGCGAAATGCCGATCGATTCGCCGGCCTCGGCGATCGCGATCTTGACGATCTCCACCTCGACACGGGCGATGCGGCTGTCCTGCACCATCAGCGTCTCGACGATATGGTCGGCGATCGCCTCGACCAGCGTGAAATGCTGTCCTTCGGGCAGGGCCGATGTCACCGCATGCTTCAGGTCCATGTAGTTTTTCGACGCGGACAAGGGCGTGTCAGGCGCGAAGCGGTCATGACAGTCGATATCGACGCGGACCGAGATCCGCAGCGGCTGGGGAAGATGCGTTTCCTCCGAATAGATACCGGTGAGCACCGGCACTTCGAGATCAAGCACGCGCAACTGAAGACGATCGTCCATCGAGACCCTGTTCCAAGGCTGTTTCGGCCTCCGTATCACGGCTGGCGCGCGATTCACGCTTTTCTTGCGCGGTGGAAACGCTAAATGCCCGCGACCACCGGCCCGAGGGCCTCCACGAAAGGATCAGGGTGTCGCATCCCGCCGAGATCGACGCCGCGAACGCAAACGCGGCGGACGCGATCGATATCGTCCCAATCGCCCATGTCGCGGAAGCGGCGGTCGAGGCATTGCTCGATCACGCCTTCGGCACGGATCGCCACGGGCGTACCGCCTATCGGCTGCGCGCGGGCACACGCGCCATTCCGGCGTTGAGCTTCGCGGCACTGGACGGCGCAGGCGCGTTGCTCGGCACCATCCAGAGCTGGCCGGTGCGGATCGGCGACGCGGCCTTGGTGATGGTGGGCCCGGTCGCGGTGGAACCCGCGGTGCAGCGCGGCGGAATCGGCCGCGCGCTGATGCAGGCGATGCTCGACGCGGCCGATGCCGGCGGATGGCCGCCGCTGATGATGATCGGCGACCCCGAATATTACGGGCGCTTTTTCGGGTTCAGTGCGGACGCGACCGGCGGCTGGATCGTGGACGGCCCGGTCGAGCGTCACCGCTTGCTGGCCCGCGCGCGGACGGGACAGGCCATGCCGGAGGTGGGCGAGATCCTGCCGGCGGCCGAATAGGCCGCAGCGGCCCGCCGCCGACGCGCATGACATTGCGTCCGCCTGCGTCACGCCCTACGTCCGCGCCATGCCTTCGATCGAACCGCCCGCCGACCTGACCGGCCTTTCGCTTGCGGAGATCGCGCAACTCGCCGAAGCCCGCCGCCTGCCGCCCGTCGAAAAATGGAACCCGACGCATTGCGGCGACAGCGAGATGCGGATCGCGCGCGACGGCACCTGGTATCATCAGGGATCGCCGATCGGCCGCGCGGCGATGGTGCGCCTGTTCTCGACGATCCTGCGCCGCGAGCCCGATGGCGGCTATGTGCTGGTCACCCCCGCCGAGAAGCTCGACATCGCGGTCGAGGACGCCCCTTTCGTCGCGGTCGAGGTGAAGGCGGAGGGTGATGCGCTTGCCTTCCGGCTCAACACCGGCGACGTGATCCTGGCCGGGGCGGAGCATCCGCTGCGCGTCGCGACCCGGGCCGATGGCCCCCATCTCTACCTGCACGTTCGCGGCGGGCTCGAAGCGCTCCTCGCGCGTCCGGTCTGGTACGAACTCGCCAACCTCGCCCTCGATCACGACCCGCCCGGCCTTTGGAGCCAGGGGATTTTTTTCGCGATCGGAGAGACGGAATGATACTGGCCGACAGACTGCGCCGCGCGCTCGAGGCCGGGCACAAGGGATCGCCGATCCTGCTGGCGGGCGACAATCGCGACGCCGTGCTGGGCGATCAGGACATATGGGTCCCGGCCGCCGTGCTGGTCGCGGTCACCGACCGCAGCGACCCCGGCGTGATCCTGACCCAGCGGACCGAGACGCTGCGCAAGCATGCCGGACAGATCGCCTTTCCCGGCGGGCGGATCGACACCGGGGATTCGGGCGCGATCGAAGCCGCGCTGCGCGAGGCCGAGGAGGAGATCGCGCTGCCGCCATCGGCCGTCACCATCATCGGCGAGACCGATCCCTATCGCACGATCACCGGTTTCCAGGTGACGCCCGTGGTCGGCGTGGTGCCGCCCGATCTCGCGCTGCGCGCCAATGACGCGGAGGTCGCCGCCGTGTTCGAAGTGCCTTTGTCCTTCCTGCTCGAACCCACCAATCATCTCGAACAGGCGGTGGAATGGCAGGGGCGCGAACGGCATTATTACGAGATCACCTATGGCGAGCGCCGCATCTGGGGCGCGACTGCGGCGATGATCGTCAATCTGGCACGCAGGCTGTCATGGACGGTGTGACGCTGCCCGCCGCCGCGTGGCGCGAACGCGACGGGCTCGATACGCTGCTCGCGGCGCTCGGCGCCGGCGAGGATCTGGCGCGCTATGTCGGCGGCGCGGTGCGCGATACGATCATGGGAATCGCGGTCAACGACATCGACATCGCCACGCCGCTCCAGCCCGAAGAGGCGATGCGGCGGCTGAAACATGCCGGCATCAAGGTGGTGCCCACCGGCATCGCCCATGGCACGGTGACCGCGGTGCTTCCCGACGGGCCGATCGAGGTCACCACGCTGCGCCGCGACGTCTCCACCGACGGCAGGCGCGCCACCGTCGCCTTTTCGGGCGACTGGCGCGAGGATGCGGCCCGGCGCGACTTCACGATCAACGCGCTTTATGCCGATCCGCTGAGCGGCGCGGTGTTCGATTATTTCGGGGGGCTGGCCGATCTGGAGGCGGGCCGCGTCCGCTTCATCGGCGACGCGCTGACCCGGATCGCCGAGGATCATCTGCGCATCCTGCGTTTCTTCCGCTTCCACGCGCGGTTCGGCCGCGGCGCCCCCGATGCGGAGGCCCTTTCCGCCTGCACGGCACGCGCGCGCGACCTGATGGCGCTCTCGCGTGAGCGGATCGCGGACGAGCTGACCAAGCTGCTCGCGCTGGCCGACCCCTTCCCCACCGTCGCGCTGATGCTCGACAAGGGCATATTGGCGCCCGCGCTGCCGGAGATCGACGAGACCGGGCTGGATCGGCTCCGCGCATTGCTCGCGCGCGAGCGGGACACCGCCACAACTCCCGATCCGCTGCGCCGCCTTGCCGCCTTGCTGCCGCCGGACGCCGCCGCCGCGGACGGGGTGGCGGCACGGCTCAAGCTCTCGAACGCGCAGCGCAAGCGCATTGCCGCAGCACTCGCGCCCGAGCCGGACAATCCGGTCGAGGCGCTGTATCGGCTCGGCCATCAGGGCGCGCTCGACCGGCTGCTGCTCAGGACCGATGCCGCGGCGCGATGGGCCGAGATCCGCGATCGCGAGCGGCCGATATTCCCGCTGCGCGGCGGCACTTTGGTCGCGCGCGGACTCACCGCCGGCCCGCGCGTGGCGCAGGCGATGCAGGCGATCGAGCGCCGCTGGATCGAAGAGGGTTTTCCGGGGGAGGACCGCGTCGGCGAACTCGCCGATGCCGAAGTGGCTCAGCTGTTGCGCGCGACCAGATAATCATAGGCCTGATCCGTATCGAGCGGATCGGAATAATAATAACCCTGGCCCGTCGCGCAGCCGAGCGCGGCCAGGGTGCGCGACAGCTCGAAGGATTCGATACCCTCCGCCGTCGTCTTCATCCCCAGCGCATCGGCAAGCGACAGCACCGCGCGGACGATGGCGATCTTGTTCTTGTCGAGCAGCATGCCGGTGATGAAGCTGCGGTCGATCTTCAATATGTCGATCGGCAGCCGCTGGAGATAGGCGAGGCTCGAATAGCCCGTGCCAAAATCATCCATGGCGATGGTGGTATCGAGCGCCTTCAGCCCGTCGAGCACACGCACCGCGCGTTCCGGATCGGCGATGATCGCACTTTCGGTGAGTTCCAGCGTCAGGCGATTGCCCGCGATGCCGGTCGCCGCCAGCACCTCCGCCACGGCCGAACACATGTCGTCGCGCGCGATCTGGATCGCCGACAGGTTGACGCTCATGCGCACCGGCAATGGCGATCCCGCGCGCCTGTCCCATTCGGCCAACGTCCGCGCGGCATTCGCCAGCGCCCAGCGACCGAGCGGAACGATCAGCCCCGATTCCTCGGCGACCGGAATGAAATCCTGCGGGCCGATCGTGCCGTGTTCGGGATGCTCCCAGCGCGCCAGCGCCTCAAATCCCGACACCTGTTCCGATGAAAGGTCGATAAGCGGCTGAAAAGCGAGATGAAGCTGGCCGCCTTCCACCGCGCGACGCAGCTCCGTTTCCATGCTGAAGCGATGACGCGCCAGATGGAATGCGGTGGGCTGGTAGATTTCGATCTTGCCCGTCTCCTTCGCGCGCTTCAGCGCGAACTGGGCGTGGCGGACCAGCTTCTCCACGTCGCTCTGTTCGTCGAGCATCAGCGCGCAGCCGACGCTGCAATCGACCCGGATCTCGAGATCGGTCAGCCGGAAGGGCGATGCCAGCGCCTCCTTGATCCGCCGTCCGACATGAAGCGCGTCGCCCGGTCCGTCGACAAGCCGGATGAGCATGCCGAATTCGTCACCGCCCGTACGCGCCAGGCGGTCGCCGGCGCGCATCGCCTTGAGCAACCGGCGTGCGACGGTGATGATCAGTTCGTCGCCGGCAATGGTGCCGATGCATTCGTTGATCCGGCTGAACCGGACCAGATCGATCACGAGCACCGCGAAATGCCCTTCCTCGTCCGCCGCCTGCTCGAGCAATTCGGTGAAACCGGCACGATTCGGCAGGCCGGTCAGACTGTCGGACAGCATCTCGCGACGAAGATTCTGCTCGGTGCGCACCTGCGCGGTCTGATCGAGCAGAAAGACCATGCAACGTCTTTTGTCGTCGGGCGCATCGACCAGTTGCGTCATCTTGACCGTGAAATGCCGCTGCTCGATCGGGCTGCCGTCATTCCACGAGAACTCGTCGCTCGCCTCGCCGCTCGCCAGAAACGCCCTGATGCGGACGCCCAGGCCATTGCGTTCGAGGATCTGCCCATTCTCTTCGTCCAGGGGCGAGATCGGGGTCTCGTACCGCTTGAAGATCGGGTTGCTGCATTCGACGAAGGGTCTGCCCGCTTTGCTGATCGCGACGAGCGCCGCGGCAATCGGCAATGTGTCGAGAAGTTGTTGACGCGCCTCGAAAAACTGGTGGAGCGGCGTATTGCCCATGCGCAGGCCAAGCGGTAGCTGCGCCGGAATTCCGGCTTGCGGCTCGAGGCGTTTATCGCCCCTGATTCTGGACACCACACGCATGCGGGTTTGAACTAACCCGGATCAGGTAAATTCTTCGTGAAACGAGGTTAATGGCCGCGATGGCTGAAACCCTGTTTCAGAAAGCCCGAACGGGGGTTTCCACCGGCAATGCCCGCGTCCTCAAACGAAGCGATTGTTACGCGGAAAGCCGGTCGGCGGCATCCGCCCGGCGGCACCACGCGCGACACGCCATGGCGTCAGATCGGTCTCGGTCCGGGTACGCCCGGTTTCACCGCCCATCGTCCAGCTCAATCCCTCTTCGAAGCGGAAGGCGATCACGTCCGAAAGGCCGCCGTCGCGATATTTCTGAATGGTGACACCCTGGCCCCGGCCCATCTCGGGAAGCTCGTTCAGCGGAAACACCACCAGCTTGCGATTGTCGCCGATGGCCGCGACATAATCGGCATCCCCGGGGACCGGCCGCACCACCTTCAGCTTCGCGCCTGGGCGGACATTGACGAGTTGCTTGCCCTTGCGCGTCTCTGCCACCGCTTCGGCGGTCGCGGCGACGAAACCGCGGCCGTCCGACGATGCCACGAGCAGCTTGGCCGATGCGGAGGCCGGCATCAGCGCGACGATGCCGGCATCGGCCTCCATGTCGATCATCAGCCGCACCGGTTCGCCGAAGCCGCGTCCGCCGGGCAGTTTATCGCCCCCCAGCGTATAGAAACGCCCGGTATCGGCCGCGAGCAGGATCTTGTCGGTGGTCTGCGCATGAAAGGAGAAAGCCGGCCCGTCGCCTTCCTTGAATTTGACGGCATCGGCGGAAGCGAGGTCGATATGTCCGCGCATCGCACGGATCCAGCCGCGCTGCGACATGATCACCGTGATCGGCTCGCGCTCGATCATCGCCTCCAGCGGAATCTCGCGCGCGGGCGCCGCTTCCTCGATCGTCGTGCGGCGGGCACCCAACAGCGTCTCCGGCCCATAACGGTCACGCAGCACGCCCAGATCGCGCTTGAGCCGGGTGCGCTGGCGTGCCGGACTCTCGATCAGCGCGACCAGCCCTTCACGCTCCTTGGCAAGATCGTCACGCTCCTTGCGGATCTCCATCTCCTCCAGCCTGCGCAATGAGCGCAGCCGCATGTTGAGGATCGCCTCGGCCTGACGGTCGGTCAGCCCGAATTCGGCCATCATCACCGCCTTGGGTTCATCCTCGGTGCGGATGATCTCGATCACGCGATCGAGATTGAGATAGGCGACGAGATAGCCGTCGAGCAGCTCGACCCGATCGTCGATCTTGGCCAGCCGATGCTGCGAACGACGGATGAGCACTTCGATCTGATGTCGAAGCCAGGACGTCAGGACGTCCTTCAGCCCCATCACGCGCGGTGTGCGGTTCGCGTCGAGCACGTTGAGGTTGAGCGAGATCCGCGACTCGAGATCGGTCAGCCGGAACAGGCTTTCCATCAGCATCTCGGGTTCGACGGTGCGGCTGCGCGGCTCGAGCACCAGCCGGATCTTCTCGTCCGATTCGTCGCGGACATCGGCCAGGATCGGCAGCTTCTTGTCGTTGATCAGCGCGGCGATCTGCTCGATCAGCTTGGATTTCTGGACGCCATAGGGAATCTCGGTGACCACCGCGACCCAGGTGCCCCTGCCCTCGTCCTGCTTCTCCCAGCGCGAACGGACACGAAAACCGCCGCGCCCGGTCGCATAGGCCTCCGCGATCATGGCGGAGCTGTCGATCACGATGCCCCCGGTCGGGAAATCGGGGCCCTTCACATGCTCGAGCAATTGCGCCGTCTCGGCTGCGGGCTGGTCGATGAGCAGCATCGCCGCGTCGATCAGCTCGGCCGCATTGTGCGGCGGAATGCTCGTCGCCATGCCCACCGCGATCCCGCTCGCGCCGTTGGCGAGCAGGTTGGGGAACAGGCCGGGCATCACCTCCGGCTCTTCATCCTCGCCATTATAGGTGGGGCGATAGTCGACCGTGCCTTCGTCGAGCCCGGCCATCAGGTCGATCGCGACCTGGGTCAGCCGGGCTTCGGTATAGCGATAGGCCGCGGCGTTATCGCCATCGATATTGCCGAAATTGCCCTGACCGTCGACCAGCGGATAGCGGAGCGCGAAATCCTGCGCCAGGCGCACCATGGCGTCATAGACCGACTGGTCGCCATGCGGGTGATATTTACCGATGACGTCGCCGACGACGCGCGCGCATTTCTTGTAGCCCTGGCTCGGATCGAGCTTGAGCAGCCGCATCGCCCAGAGCAGCCGTCGATGCACGGGCTTCAGCCCGTCGCGCACATCGGGCAGCGACCGTGCGGTGATGGTGGACAGCGCATAGACCAGATAGCGTTCGCTGAGCGCGGTATCGAAGGGCGCGTCGATGATGTGGTCGAGGGGGTCGGAAAATTCGGTGGCCATAGACAGGCGATAGCAGCGCAGATTCGACGTGGCGAGGGGTACAACGTCGCAACCATGGACTGGTCGATTGCGCGGCGAGGCCTGAGCGATTATATTTCAATCATATCGATTACGGATGATTGAGATGAATGCACCGACCAAAGTCGTGACCGCGCATGTTCCGCTCAACCTGGCGGAGAAGGTGGATGCAATGGCAGCACGGCTCGATCGATCGCGTGGCTGGGTGGTCAAGCAGGCTCTCTCTGCCTGGGTCGATCAGGAGGAGGAGCGTCACCGAATGACCCTCCAGGCATTGGCCGATGTCGATGGCGGGCGCGTGATCGATCATAGCAATATTCTCGCCTGGGCGGACAGCCTGACGACCGACGAGCCGCTGCCGCCGCCAGCCATATGAAAATCCGCTGGACCGGCGCCGCCTCGGACGACCTGGTCCGCCTCCACGCCTTTCTGGCCCCCGTGGCGCCCGAAACAGCCACCCGGATCGTCCAGCAATTGGCGCGGGCACCGGATCGCCTGATCGCCTTTCCCAGGATCGGGGAGAAGCTGGAAGGGTATGAACCGCGTGAAGTCCGCCGCGTCATCGTTGGCAATTATGAGCTCCGCTACGAGATCGCCGATATGACGATCTTCGTCCTCCGATTGTGGCATAGCCGGGAGGATCGCCCCATCGCGACCGGGGAAGGGATGGGCCAGTAGGAGCAGAGGTTTCTGCAGCCCTGTACGATCGCCACCGCGAGGCTTTCGCCGGCCCGCCCTTTCTGCGCCACATTCGCATGTGAGGCTGCATGCTCGACGGTCGGGAGATCCGCGTGGCAGCCTTTATCCTGTTCAGCCTCCAGGCCGCTGCTGCGCTGGCCGACCCTGGCATCCCCGCCGATTTCGACCTGCGCAAGCTCCCCGAACATGAAGAACCGCTCGACGTCACCGGATCGCGGCATTGCCGATCGGAGGATGGCCTTGAGATCGTCGTCTGCGCCCGCCGCAGCGGCGAGCAGCGCCATCGGCTGCCTGCGCTTCCGGACGCCGCTTACGCGGCCGAACCGGTGCGCGCCGAGATGGGGGCGTTCGGCAACAGCAAAGTCGCGATCGACGTGGAGAGCGCGACGATCGGCAGCGGGGCAAGCGCCGTCCAGAGCAAGCGCGCGATGATCCGGCTCAAGACACCATTCTGATCGCGTTTCCGAGCGTGCGCCGGCCCGGATAAATCTGCGCGCGCGGCTTGGAGCGCGCACCGGCACCTCCTATCTCCGCACCGTCCTTCCTCCGGCTCTGGAGACCTGCCATGCGCTACAATCAGTTCGGCAATACCGGCCTGTTCGTTTCGGAAATCTGCCTCGGCGCCATGACCTTCGGCGCGTCGAGCCAGGAGAGTCTGTGGGGTCAGATCGCCGGACTCGACCAGGACGGCGTCGATCGCATCGTCGAACGCGCGCTGGCCGCCGGCGTCAATTTCATCGACACCGCCAATGTCTATTCGGGCGGCGAATCCGAACGGCTGCTCGGCCAGTCGTTGCGCAACCTCGGTGTCAGGCGCAGCGATGTCGTCGTCGCGACAAAGGCATTCGGGCGCATGGGGCCTGGCCCCAACGACGCCGGCGCGTCGCGCGGGCACATCATGGATGCGGTGGAGCAAAGCCTGGAACGGCTGCAGACCGATCATATCGATCTCTACCAGATCCACGGCAATGACAGCGTCGCCGGCATCGAGGAGACATTGCGCGCGCTCGACGATCTCGTGAGCCGCGGCCTCGTCCGCTATGTCGGCGTGTCCAACTGGGCGGCCTGGAAGATGATGAAAGCGCTCGGCATCTCGGAACGCCGCGGCTTCGCCCGGTTCGAAAGCGCGCAGGCCTATTATTCGATCGCCGGCCGCGACCTGGAGCGCGAGATCGTGCCTTTCCTCGAATCCGAGAAAATGGGGCTGATGGTCTGGTCGCCGCTCGCCGGCGGACTCTTGTCGGGCAAATACGGCCCGGGCGGCAGCGAAGGCGAAGGCCGCCGCGCCAGTTTCGACTTCCCGCCGGTCGATCGCGACCGCGCCGACCAGGCGATCGCGGTGATGCGCGAGGTGGCGGCCGCCCATGATGCCACCGTTCCGCAAGTCGCACTGGCATGGATCCTCGCCAAACCCTTCGTCACCAGCGTCATTATCGGCGCGAAGCGGATCGATCAGCTCGACGACAATCTGCGCGCGTCCACACTGGCCCTGACCGCGGAGGACATGACGCGCCTCGACACGGTGAGCGCGCTTCCCGAGGAATATCCCGGCTGGATGTTCTCGCGCCAGGGCAGCGGCCGGGTGCCGGAGCCCTTCGTGCCGAAAGGCTGAATCACAAACACCCCTAACGCCCCGTTCACCGCCCCCGGTCACCAATAGCCAATATCCCGTCCCCTTATACTGACTCCCGCGCGCGTCCTGGGGGATCGCGCGCATGGGGACCAGGATATGACGAAGCGGACATGGCTGGCGAAGACCGCGCTGTTGCTGGGGCTGGCCCCGGCACTGATCGGCGCGGTGGCGGCGGATCGCGATACGCTGATCCTTGCGTCGCATAATCGCGAGCGCGCCATGCTCCACCTGCCTGCCATGCATTGGGATGCGAAGCTCGCCGTCGATGCGCGCGAATGGGCGCAATATCTCGCGGCGAGCGGCGAGTTCGAGCATTTCGAGGAAGAGTCGGACGATCCCAATGCCCAGGGCGAGAATCTGTGGATGGGCACGCGCGGTGCGTTCAGCCCGGAAACGATGGTCGGCCACTGGGCGCAGGAAAAGAAGGATTTCGTCTACGGCACCTTCCCCGACAATAGCCGCACGGGCGATCTCGAGGATGTCGGCCATTATACCCAGATCGTCTGGCGCGACACCGGCGCCGTCGGTTGCGCGATCGTCAGCAATGACGAGGACGATTATCTGGTCTGCCGCTATGCGGCGAGCGGCAATGTGATGGGCGAACGGCCCTATTGAGGCTGTTTGACATCATACCGGCGAAAGCGAGACCTTGGCGCGCGGCGACGGTGCCCTCACTATGTCATCCTCGCGAAAGCGGGGATCCCGCTTCTTCTTCTCTCTTCGGATACTTCACGGAAAAGCTGGATACCCGCTTTCGCGAGGATGACGGGTTGGATTAGTCCCTACACCTCCCGCCCCGCCTGATCCTTCGCGATCTCCGCCAGCAGCCATTCGCGGAAGCGCTTGATCTTCGGTACGTTGCGGCGCTGTTCGGGGCAAACCAGCCAATAGCCATAGCCGCGCGAGGAAAGCTGGCCGGACAGTCGCACCAGCCGCCCTTCGGCCAGATCGTTGCGCCAGAAGAAGGGCGTCAGCATCGCGACGCCTTGCCCCGCCATCGCGGCATTGCCTTCATTGGCCTGTGAATCGAGGCGCACGCCCGGCTTGATCGTGCCATCGGGCACGTCGACGCCCGCCTCGCGCAGCCAATAGGCCCACCAGGGATCCTGCGGACTGATCAGCGGAAGGTCGAGCAGGTCGGCGGGTTCGATCCTGCCGCCATGGCGCGCCAGGAATTCGGGGCTGCACATCGGCGTGAAATCGATGCGCAGCAGCAAGTCCGTCGCCAGCCCCGGCCAGGAGCCAAGCCCGACACGCACCGCGACGTCGACATCGTCGGTGAAATCGGTGAGCGCGTCATTGGCCAGCAGCCGCACCGCCATGTCGGGATGCTGGACCTGGAATCCGCCCAGCCGCCAGGCGAACCACGTGTTGGCAAAGGTCTGTGAGGTTGAGATCGTCAGCATCGACTCGTCCTCCGAACGGACGGTCGCAAAGGCGCTGTCGAGCGTGTCGAATGCGCGCGACACCAGGGGCGCGATGCGGCGCCCTGCCTCGGTCAGCGTCACCTGTCGCCGGACGCGGTGGAACAGCGCGACGCCCAGCCGCTCTTCGAGCAATTTCATCTGATAGCTGACCGCCGCCTGGGTCATGCCCAGTTCGTCCGCGGCGCGCGTGAAATTGCCGTGACGAGCGGCGGCTTCGAACACCCGGACGGCAGCGAGAGGCGGCAAGCGACGCATCGCCTATTCATAAGGCAGCCTTATGATCTCGGTCCAGCCTTTTGTTGGCGCGACGCCCGTCAATTCGCCATTTGGGTGTCAGCCGGAAGCCTCCGGAATTCATGAAAGGAACATCCCATGCGCGATGCTTATGATGCCCGGATGTGGGCGGACCACCACCAGTCCTTCACTGCCACGATCGGCAGGGCGATCGACGCGACCATGGTCGCGCTGACCAAGCTGAACGAGATTCAGTTCGCCGCACCGTGGCAGGTGCGTGCCAAGCCGGTTCGCAAGACTATCCGCCCCGCGCGGTGAAGACGGACCAGCCGGTGGCGTCCGACAGTCGTTCCAGGGCCAACGAACCGAGCTGAGAATTGCCGCGGTCGTTGAGTCCTGGCGACCAGACCGCGATCGACGCCTCCCCCGGCACGATGGCGAGAATGCCGCCGCCGACCCCCGATTTACCCGGAATGCCGACGCGAAAGGCGAATTCGCCCGATCCGTCATAATGGCCGCAAGTGAGCATCAGCGCATTGATCCGCCGCGCGCGGAGCGCCGGGACCACCAGCCGCCCCGTGCCGGGATGCACCCCGTCATGCGCCAGGAACCGTCCGGCCATGGCGAGCTGCCGGCAGCTCATCGCCAATGCGCACTGATTGAAATAGACGTTGAGCGCATCCTCGACGCGCCGCTCCATATTGCCGAACGCCTTCATATAATTGGCCAGCGCGATGTTGCGGAACCCGGTCTCCGCCTCCGATCCCGCGACCTCCATGTCGATCTCTATATGGTCGTCATCGGCGAGGTAGCGGACGAAGCGCAGGATCTCGCCGATCGTCGCGCGCGGATCGCCGCGGCCGAGCACCACATCGCTCACCACCAGCGCGCCCGCGTTGATGAACGGGTTGCGCGGAATGCCATGCTCCTGTTCGAGCTGGACGATCGAGTTGAATGCGGACCCTGACGGCTCCCGCCCTACCCGCTTCCACAGCGCCTCCCCGACCTTGCCGAGCGCCATCGTCAGCGTGAACACCTTGGAAATGCTCTGGATCGAAAATGCGGCATCGGCCTCGCCCGCCATGAAGAGGCGCCCATCCGCCGTCGCCACCGCAATGCCGAAGCGCTTCGGATCGACCTTGGCGAGCGCCGGAATATAATCCGCCACACGACCGCGATCCGGCGCGCCAGCGATCTCGTCGGCGATCGCATCGATGATGCGTTGGATATCAGGCACACCGCCTCCCCTTCATCGCTCCCTTAACCACTTCGCGGCCGCGCATCACCCGATTTGCGCGCGTGGCCTATCAGCAACAGCTCATCGACATATTTGCACGATTGACCGCAATCTCAACCAATGAGCTAATATATCATCATTGAAGAGGAGAAGGTGCATGCGCAAGCTTTCCGGACTGGCCCTGATATCGCTCGTATCGACGCTGGCGCTTGCCGGCTGCAGCAAACCGGCCCCGTCGGAAAATGCGGTCGAAATGCAGGCACTGTCGGTCCAAGACACGAGCGAAGCGCCCGCAGCGGGGCGAGCCAGCCCACCCGGCATCGCGCCTACCGCCGCGCCCGGAGTCGCCTTCAACTATCGTTACGATTTCCGCATGGACGCCGCGAAGATCGGCGAAACCCAGGAGAAGCACGCCCAGGCCTGCGAGAAGCTGGGCATCGACCGCTGCCGGATCACCGGCATGTCGTACCAGTTGATCAATGACCGCGACATCGCCGCGATGCTCGCCTTCAAGCTCGAGCCTTCGCTGGCGCGGCAATTCGGCAAGGACGGGATCGGACTGGTCAAGGCCGCGGAGGGCATGCTGGTCCGCAGCGAGATCAGCGGTGTCGACGCGGGCTCGGCGATCAGCGCCGCCGGCCGCGCCCAGGGGCGGCTGCGCGACGAGCGGACACGGCTGGAAGAACGGCTGAAGCAGCCCAAACTCACCGAAGCCGAGCGCGCGGAGATTCGCGGCCGGCTGGAAGACATCGCGCGCCAGATCGAATCGACCAATGTCACGCGCGAAGAGAATCAGGAATCGCTCGCCAACACGCCGATGGTCTTCAATTACGGATCGGGAGAGGTCGTACCCGGCTTCGATGCCCGCTCCCCGCTACGCGAGGCGTTCCGCACCGCCGGCGAGACATTTGTCGGCGCCATCGCCGTATTCATCGTCATACTCGGCGCATTGCTGCCGCTGCTGCTGCTGGCCGCTCTGACCTGGGGACTCTGGCGGCTGCTGCGCCCGATCGTGCGCAGATGGCGCCCCGAAACGACCGAAACCGCAACACCGCCCACGACCGGCTGAACGCCCAATTGCACCCCCGGTGTCGTTGAGCTATAGGCGCCCCCTTCCAGCCCCGGCCTGCGCATCGCCTAGCGGCGCGCGGCCGGGGCAGCTTGTTTCCAGGGGTTCGTGCCGATGACCCGCCGTCGCCAGATCTACGAAGGCAAGGCCAAGATTCTGTATGAGGGGCCCGAACCGGGCACGCTGATCCAGTATTTCAAAGACGACGCCACCGCGTTCAATGCCCAGAAAAAGGGCACGATCAACGGCAAGGGCGTGCTGAACAACCGGATTTCCGAGCATATCTTCACGCTGCTCGGCAATATCGGCATTCCGCACCACTTCATTCGCCGTCTCAACATGCGCGAGCAGCTGATCCGTCAGGTCGAGATCGTGCCGATCGAAGTGGTGGTGCGCAACGTCGCGGCCGGCACGCTTTCCAAGCGGCTCGGCATCGAGGAGGGAACCCAGCTTCCCCGCACGATCATCGAATATTGCTACAAGGACGATGCGCTCGGCGATCCGATGATCTCCGACGAGCATATCGCCTGTTTCGGCTGGGCCAGCCAGGAAGAGATGCACGACATCGCCGACATGGCGATTCGCGTGAACGACTTCATGAGCGGGCTGTTCGCCGGAATCGGCATCCGGCTGGTCGACTTCAAGCTCGAATTCGGCCGCATCTGGGACAATGACTATGCCCGGATCATCCTGGCCGACGAGATCAGCCCCGATGGCTGCCGGCTGTGGGACATGACCACCAACGAAAAGCTCGACAAGGACCGGTTCCGCCGCGACCTTGGCGGCGAGGTGGAAGCCTATCAGGAAGTTGCGCGCCGGCTGGGCCTGCTGCCCGAGGGCGGCGACAATCCCGTGCTCGACCTGGAAAGCCACCGCAAGAAGCGCGGCAAATAAGCCGGGTTCGGACAGGCGGGGCCATCACTAGAGCAGGCTGTGATCCGACGGAAGCGGATCACCTGCTCTAGATGCTTGTTTTACCGCGATTTTCGAGTCGCTCGATGATTCCATCGAACTACAAATCGCTCTAATCGGCCACGCCCGTCCGAAACGTCCAATTCCGATTCGCATGCACCGGCTATTGCCGCGCCGGGCCCTTCGGGCCTGGTGGGGGCAATGCTCCAGCGACCCGCATTGCCCCCGCCGTATACCTCCCGACTCCGCTTGCCGCTTGCCCCGCGCCGTGCTTGATCGCATCCCGATGACGCGATCCGCCCCGATGCTCGCCCTGTCGGGCCTGTTGCTGCTTGCCGCCTGCCAGTTTCCCGCCCAGCGTCCGCCCGGCGCGGGTGCGGCCATGCCTCCGTCCGATCGCGTCGCACGCGCCTGGGGTCTTCATCGCGGCGATCTGACCCCCGATCCCGATATTCGCTACGGCGTGCTGCGCAACGGCATGCTCTATGCCATTCGCCGCAACACCACCCCCCTGCGCGCCGCATCGATCCGGCTGCGCTTCGATATCGGATCGACCGCAGAGGCGGACGACCAGCGCGGACTGGCGCATTTCCTGGAACATATGGCGTTCAACGGATCGAAACGCGTTCCCGAAGGCGAGATGATCAAGATCCTGGAGCGCCATGGCCTGGCCTTCGGCCCGGACACCAACGCCTCCACCTCCTTCACCCAGACCGTCTATTCGCTCGACCTGCCCAATGCCGGCAATGCGACGCTGGATACCGGGCTGATGCTGATGCGCGAGATCGCGGGCGAACTGACCATCGCGCCCGATGCCGTCGATCGCGAACGCGGCGTGATCCTGTCCGAGCGCCGTGCGCGCGACCAGTTCGCGCTGCGGCGGCTGGAGCATTTCATCGATTTCGCGTTGCCCGGAACGCCCGTGTCGCGCGCCCTGCCGATCGGCGATCCGCACGTGATCGGCAATGCGCCCGCAGACCGCATCCGCGATCTCTACACACGCTATTACACCCCCGGCCGCGCCGCGATCGTCATAACCGGCGATATCGACATCCGCACGGTCGAGGCAAAGATCCGCGCGCGTTTCTCCAACTGGCGCGGCGCCGGCGAAACCCCCGGCGATCCCGTCGCCGCGCATATCGACCCGGCCCGGCCGAGCGCCGCCGCCTATTTCCGCGATCCCGACGTGCCGACCAGCGTGTCGCTGTTCGTGATCAAGCCGCGCGACGATCGGCCCGATGACATCGCCAAGCGGCACGACGATATTCTCCGCACCCTCGCCAACGCCATTGTCAGCCGGCGCATCGCGCGGCTGGCGCGCGAGGCCGATGCCACGATCCTGGGCGGCGGCGCGAGCAGCGGAGAGATAGTCTCGACCGCCGAGCAAAGCGCGATCACGATCGGCGCCAAGGGCGACGACTGGCGAAGCGCGCTGGGTGTGGCGGACCAGGAATTGCGCCGCGCGCTCGAGCATGGCTTCACGCGGGCCGAACTTGCCGAGCAGCTCGCCAATCTCAGGACCGGCTTCGAAAATGCCGCGCGCCAGGCCGATACCCGGCGCAGCGACGCGCTGGCGACCGCGATCGCCTCGGCAATCGAACAGGACAGCGTGGTGACGACACCCGGCTATCGGCTCGACCTGTTCGAGCGCTTCGTGCCGACGCTGACGCTCGATGCGGTCGAGGCCGCATTCCGCTCGCAATGGGCGGGCGCCAATCCGCTCGTCCATGTGTCGGGCAAGCTGGCGCTGACCGATCCCGAAGCGACGATCCTGTCGGCGCTGGCCGCAAGCCGTTCCATCGCGGTGAAGGCGCTTCCGGATATCGGACTCGACAGCTTCGGCTATACCGATTTTGGCCCCGCCGGCACGATCGCGACGGACACGCGCGTCGCCGATCTCGGCATCCGCGCCATACGCTTTGCCAATAATGTCCGCCTGTCGGTCAAGACCACCGCATTCGAGAAAGACCGGGTGCGCGTGTCGCTGCGCGTCGGCGGCGGCATGCTCGAACTGCCCGCCGACCAGCCGGGACTGGCGATGTTCATGAACAGCGTCTTTTCGGCGGGCGGACTGGAAAAGCACAGCTTCGACGCGCTCCAGTCGATGCTGGCAGGACGGACGGTGACATTGGGCCTGGCCGCATCCGACGATCATTTCGGCGGGACCGTCACGACCAACCCGCGCGACCTGCCACTGCAGATGCAGCTGTTCACGGCATTCCTGACCGCACCGGGATTTCGCGGCGAGGCCGATGCGCAATGGCAACGCATGGCGCCCACTTTCTACGACACGCTCGACGCCTCGCCCGGCGCGATCGTCGGGCGCGATGTCGGCCGGATCGTCGCCGGCGGCGATCCGCGCTTCGGCGTGCCGCCGCTCGATACGCTGCTGCGCCGGAACACGGCCGAGCTGCGCGCCGCCACCGCGCGGGCGTTCCGCACCGGTGCGATCGAGATCGGCATTGTCGGCGACATCGCCGAACAGGATGCGATCGACCTGGTCGCACGCACATTGGGCGCATTGCCGATGCGTGACGCCACGCCGCCATCCTTCGCCGAAGCCCGGCGCGTCGCCTTTCCGAACGACCGCGCGCCGGTGACGCTCCATCACGAAGGCAAGGCCGATCAGGCGATGACGCTCGCTTACTGGCCGACGACCGACGACGCCGATTATCCGCAGGTCGCGCGGCTGAACCTGCTTGCCGGGGTGATGCGGTTGATGCTGACCGAGCAATTGCGCGAAAGGCTGGGCGCCACCTATTCGCCCGGCGCGTCGTCGAACATGTCCGACGTCTATCCCGGTTTCGGTCAATTCTCGATCTCGAGCAGCATCGACCCCAAGGACGCGCCCGCGGTCGAGGCGGCGATCGCCGAAATCGCCAGGACATTGCGCGACACGCCGGTCGACGCCGACCTTCTGCTGCGCGCGCGCCAGCCGATCCTGGAACGGATCGAGCGCAGCCGGCGCGAAAACGCGAACTGGCTGGCGATCGTCGACCAGGCGCAATCCGCACCACGCTATCTCGACCGGTTCCGGACGAACAAGGCGATCTATCAGGCGATTACCGCCGCCGACCTTCAGGCGATGGCGCGGCGCTATCTGGATCCCGACGCCATGCTGCGCATTCGCGTGATGCCGGCGGACACGTCTCCGGCGCGATAAGGCGGGAATCGGGTTGAACCTTCGGGCCCGCGGCGTCATAGGGGCGGCATTCAACAGCGGCCCGAGGACAGCCATGAAGACGCGCATTTTCGTCACCCTCAAGGGCGGCGTTCTCGATCCCCAGGGCAAGGCGATCCACCATGCACTGGAAGGGCTCGGTTTCGACGGCGTGAACGACGTGCGCGCCGGCAAGCTGATCGAGCTCGATCTCGACGAGGACGTCTCCGACGCGCACATCGACGAGATGTGCCGCAAGCTGCTCGCCAACACGGTGATCGAGAATTACCGCATCGAACGGGTGCAGGGATGAAGACCGCGGTCATCGTCTTCCCCGGGTCCAATTGCGACCGGGATCTGGCCGTCGCGCTGGAGCAGGTGACCGGACGCAAGGCCGAGATGGTGTGGCACGGCGCCGATGCCCTGCCCGACGGCGTCGAGCTGGTCGCGCTGCCCGGCGGTTTTTCCTATGGCGACTATCTGCGTGCGGGCGCGATGTCGGCGCGCAGCCCGATCATGCGCGCCGTGGTCGAGGCAGCCGGGCGCGGCATGCCGGTGCTCGGCGTGTGCAACGGTTTCCAGGTGCTGACCGAGGCGGGACTGCTGCCCGGTGCGCTGATGCGCAATGGCGGCCTCAATTTCGTCTGCCGCGACGTCCGGCTGACGGTGGAAAACGCCCAGAGCGCTTTCACCAGCCGTTACGATGCCGGCGAGGAAATCCTGCTCCCCGTCGCGCATCATGACGGCAATTTCTTCGCCGATGACGAAACGCTCGACCGCCTCGAAGGCGAGGGCCGCGTCGCGTTCCGCTATGCCGAAACCGTCAACGGATCGGCCAGGAATATCGCGGGCATCCTCAATGCGCAGGGCAATGTGCTGGGCATGATGCCGCACCCCGAACGCATGGTCGAAGCGGCGCATGGCCGCACCGATGGCCGGCGCCTGTTCGAAGGCCTGCTGGAAGCCGTCGCGTGAGCGCCTTATGCCAAGATGCAGGGATGCTGACGCATCCGCATCTTGGAACGCTCAAGTGCCGCGCGGGCTTGACCAGACTGCAATGAGTCAGGCTCATCGCAGCCTGGTATCCGGCGGCTGCCTGTGCGGCGCGGTGCGCTTCACGGTGGACGCCGAACCGCTCGCCGCACGCACCTGCTGGTGCCGGCTGTGCCAATATCTCGGCGCGGGCTCCGCAACGGTCAATATCGCCTTTCCCGCGGACAAGCTGTCGGTCGAGGGCGAGATACGCTGGCATGCCAGCGTCGCGGACAGCGGCAACCGGATGCAGCGCGGCTTCTGCCCCGAATGCGGCACGCCGCTGTTCAGCAATGCGGAAGCACGCCCCCACCTCACCTTCATCCGCGCCGGTGCGCTCGACGATCCGGGCCTGATCGGCCCACAGGCGACGATCTGGACGAGTGCAGCCCCCGACTGGGCCTGTTTCGATCCGGCGATCCCGCAGCATGAGGCGCAGCTTCCGCCCGTCGCGTGAACGCTTGCGCCGATTTCTCCAAATAGGCTCTTGCGACGTCACCTTTGGCATGACATAAGGCGCGCCATGCCCACGACTCTCCTTATCGCGCGACCGCGACCCAGCATCCACCGACATTGATGGACGCCCGAGCTGCGCCCATCTTTCAGGGTGTAGCTCAAGAGGAAGAGTGCCCGCTTTGGGAGCGGGAGGCTGCAGGTTTGAGCCCTGCCACCTTGACCAGATAATCCAGCTTTTCTGCTGCCTTTAGGCGTGGCCGAACGCAATGCAGTGCGCGGTCGGTTTGTGATTCCGATGCTAGCGGGTGCAAGTCCCGCCGGTCACTCCTAAGGGCAGCAGCGCCATCACTGGCGTGTGTTCGGACTTCAGATGATCGACATACTCTCCGGTTTCCACGCCGCAGGTGATCAGGTTTTCATCCTATTTGGTTATAAATGGGCGATTGTGTAGTTTACAAACTCGTCGGAATGAGAGGTAGCAATGGGCATTGCGCATTGGCGTCCGCCAAGCCGGCTTTCGCAAACCCGATTCCGGTCCAATACGAACAGCTTGCCCCGTAAATGGACGCGCCTTGAAAGACCAAGAGCGCCCGCCCACTCGCAATTAGCGCTAGATCGGCGCCTATAAGGATCACCAGCAACGCGCCGATCGATCGTTTCATCCCGGCCTCTCCACCGCCTTATGCCTCGCGACCTTCGCTAGCCGCGCCTTAGTCAATTCCCGGCAGGTCCGCGGTCTCGTCGAGGATCGCGATCACGGCCGCATCATTGCGATAGCGCTTGCGCATCCGCGCTTCATCTTCCTCGATCCGTGCGCAGCGCAGGCTGCGGATCGCGCGTTCGATCTCCGCTCGCCGCTCCGCGTCATAAGGCTCCTCGCCCGTCCAGTGATTGCAATCGGCGCGGCGCTCGACAAATGCGGCCACCGGGCGCGGCATGGCATCGAGCCGCTGGCGCAGCGTCGGCGCATCACCCGCCAGCATCAGCAGGACGGACAGGATCATCGCATATCCTCCCTGGCGCCGCGTTCGAAGATCCGCGTCGTCCGCGCGAGGATCAGCAACGCCGTCGGCCAGAACAAGGTGTTCCAGATATCCTTGAAATTCGCGGTCAGATCGATCGACGTGCCATAGGTCAGGCTGTCGCGCAGATCCCAGCCCTCACCGATCAGCGCCGCCGCGAGCACGACCGTCCAGGGTTTCCAGCTGCGCAGCGGCCATTTGAACAGCAGCGCCGAGCCGAGGAACAGCAGGAGCGCGATATAGATATGGAGCGCATCCTTCGCGAGATGGACATGCTGGACCAGCCACAGCTTCGCCGACTGTAGCGGACTCATCTCAGACCCTTGCGCTGAACGGTGTGAAGTTCGTCCCCTCGTCATAGACGTCGACGCCTTCCTGGCGCTTCAGCCATCCCACCACCGCATAGGTGACGGGCGTCAGCACGGCTTCCCAGGCGACTTTCAGGGCCCAGTTGGTGACCATCACCGTCAGCACCTGTCCAGTGGTCCAGACGCCGAGAAAGGCGAGCGGATAGAAGATCAGGCTGTCGACGCCCTGCCCCACCACGGTCGAACCGATGGTGCGGCTCCACAGATGCTTGCCCTTGGTCAGGATCTTCATCTTGGAAAGCACGAAGCTGTTGGCGAACTCGCCCGCCCAGAACGCGAAAAGCGAGGCGAAGACGATGCGCCAGGTGCTGCCGAACACCGATTCGTAAGCGGCCTGCCCCGTCCAGCCATCGGCGGGCGGCATCGCGACCACCACCCAGCTCATCACCGCCATGAACAGCATCGCGCCGAACCCGGCCCAGACGCAGCGGCGCGCGCGCGCATAGCCATAGACCTCGGTCAGCACGTCGCCGATCACATAGCCGAGCGGGAAGAACAATATGCCCGCGCCGAAGGTGAAGCCCCCGACAGTGGACAGCTTCGCCGCGCCGATCAGGTTGGACAGCAGCAGCACGGTGACGAACGCCGCCATGACGAAATCGAACCAGCGGAAATGCCCGCCCGTCAGCGAATCGGCCGAAACCGCCTTTGGCGCGCCAATGCCCACCCCTATGCCCCGCATGCTCATGTCGCCATGATGATCGAGCTTTCGCGCCTGCGCAATCCATGCCGGACATCAACCGTTTCGGATCGCAAAGCGCTTCCCCCGCGGACGATCAGACACTAAGCGGATGTCCGGCGCGCGCCCGTAGCTCAGCTGGATAGAGCACGAGACTTCTAATCTTGAGGCCGCAGGTTCGACTCCTGCCGGGCGCGCCAGCCATTCCCTGACGGACCCGGCTTCCGCAAATACCCGCCGGAGCGCACGGCCTATCGACCCGGTTCTGCGCCACTTCCGGATCATGGCGGCTTCATAACGGGCATCGAGCGCTGGACCGCATCATCCCCTTCTTGAACTTTTAGGACTTACGGCCCCAAAGTCCGTGCGAAGGATCAAGGCATCGTCAAGGCCGGCCATCCAATCCAGTAGAGCGTCTCGTCCACACACCGGCCAGGCCGGTTCATCGGCAACAGCCCTATCGGCGCAGGCGGAGTCCCGAACCCCATGACGGCCACTGGAACGAGCGATCTCAACAATGCCGATCTCGCGCCCACGGGCGTGTCCCAGCGCACCTGGCGCTGGTATCATTTCGCGGCCCTGTGGATCGGCATGGTCGTGTCGATTCCGGCCTATATGCTGGCCGCGGGGCTCATCGATCAGGGCATGACGCCGCTACAGGCGATCGTCACCATCCTGTTGGGCAACATGATCGTGCTGGTGCCGATGCTGCTCATCGGCCACGCCGGTGCGCGCTATGGCATTCCCTATGCCGTATTGGTGCGCAGCGCGTTCGGCACGACCGGCGCCCGCGTGCCCGCCATTGCCCGGGCGCTCGTCGCGTGCGGCTGGTACGGAATCCAGACCTGGGTCGGCGGCACCACCTTGCTGGCGCTGGTCACGGTGCTCACCGGCTGGCGCGACTATGGGCCGCCATTGCCGATCCTGGGTATTTCGCTTCCCCATCTGCTGGCCTTTGCCGCCTTCTGGCTCATCCAGATGGCGTTCGTGTCGAAAGGCATCGAGATGGTCCGCAAGCTGGAAACCTGGACCGCGCCGATCAAGATCGCGATCTGTATCGCCCTGCTGATATGGGCGATGCGGCATAGCGGCGGGCTTACCTCGCTGATCGAGGCGCCGTCGCAAGCGGACGTCCCCGCCTTTTCCACCATCTTCTGGCCGAGCCTGACCGCCATGGTCGGCTTCTGGGCCACGCTGGCGCTCAACATCCCCGATTTCACGCGGTTCGCACGGAGCCAGAAAGACCAGATCCTGGGTCAGTCGATCGGCCTGCCGGTCCCGATGGCGCTGCTCGCCTTCATCGCGGTCCTGGCCACGGCGGCAACCCGCATCGCATTCGGCCGGGCGATCTGGGACCCGGTGGAACTGGCGAGCAACATGCCGAATCTCGGCGTATTGATCGGCCTGCTCATCATCTCGGTCGACACGATTTCGTGCAACATCGCGGCAAATCTGGTCGGCCCCGCATATGATTTCGCCGCCCTCTCGCCGCGCCGCATCAGCTATCGCAGGGGCGCACTGATCACCGCCGTGATCGCCGCCATGATCCTGCCCTGGAAACTCATCGAAAGCAGCGGCGGCTATATCTTCACCTGGCTGGTCGGCTATTCCGCGCTGCTGGGTCCCATCGCCGGCATCATGATCACCGATTACTGGCTGATCCGCCGTACGAAGCTGGTCGTGGACGATCTGTTCGACGCGAACGGCATCTACGGCTATCGCAACGGATGGAATCCCGTGGCCCTGGTCGCGCTGCTGATCGCGATGGTGCCGACCCTGCCCGGCTTTCTTGCAATTGCCTTCCCACAGGTCTTTGGCGGCATGCCGGGCTTCCTGACCATGCTTTACCCCTATGCATGGTTCGTCGGCGCCGCACTGGCGGCCATGATCTACTATATCGGCATGAAGGACGTTCGCACGCGCAATGCCGCGACCGCAAAGGTCAACGCGTAAGGCCGGTTCACCCGGCCGGTCGGGTCACTGCCCGTTCTGCCCAGGCGGATCCGGCTGAGCCTCGATCGTCGCGTCGCCGCCCAGCGTCCGGTAGAGAGTGACGAGATTGCTCGCCTGGATCAGCCGGGTCGCAACCAGCGTACGCTGCGCCGAATAGAGCGAGCGCTGCGCGTCGAGGCTGTTGAGGAAGGGTTCGATCCCGCCGCGATAGCGCGCATCGGCCAGCGTGTAATTGTCCGCCGCAGCATCGGCCTGCGCGGCGTTGGCGCGCAGCTGCGCGTCGATCGTACCGCGCCGAGCCAGCGCGTCGGAGACTTCGCGAAAGGCGATCTGGATCGCGCGCTCATAGGTGGCGAGCGCGGCATCGCGCTGCGCCTCGCTTTGCGCAACGCCGGCGCGCCCGGCACCGGCACGGAAGATCGGATAGGCGGCACTGCCCCCACCCGACCAGGTGAACGCACCGCCCGTGAACAGCGACGACAAGGCGGTGCTGGCGAAGCCAAGCGCCGCGGTCAGCGAGATGGTGGGGAACAAGGCGGCCCGCGCCGCGCCGATCTCCGCATTGGCGGCGCGCAGGTCATATTCCGCCTGCACCACATCGGGTCGACGCAGCAGGATGCGCGAATCGAGCCCGGCAGGAAGCTCGGCGATGGTGGTTCCGGCCTGCTCGATCGCCGCCGGCAGCAGCGCGGGATCGATCGGTGCGCCGACGAGCAACTGGAGCGCGTTGATATCCTGCGCGATCGCGGTACGCTGCGCGGCGAGGTCGGCCTGCGCAGTCGCCAGCACCTGCTCGGCCTGGCGCAGGTCCGATCGCGGCGCGATCCCCCCCTCCAGCCGCGCACGGGTGAGGCGCACGCTCCGCTCGGCGCTGGTCGCGGTGTCCTGGGCGATCTTGAGCAGCGAGGCGTCGGCGGCATGGTTGAGCCAGGTGTCGGCAATGTCGCCGACCAGCGTGAGGCGGGTCGCGCGCGCCGCGGCTTCGGTCGCGAAATAGCGATTCTGCTCGGCGCGGGTGAGCGAGGCGAGACGGCCGAACAGGTCGAGTTCGAACGCGGTCACGCCGATATCGGCCGAAAAGCTGCCGCTCCCCGGCGCGCTGCCGGTGTCGCTATAGGTGGCGCGCGTGCTGGCATCGAGCTGGGGCAATTGCTCGGCGCGCTGGATGCGATATTGCGCGCGCGCGGCGGCGATGTTGGCCGCGGCGATGCGCAGGTCGCGATTGTTCGCCAATGCCTGATCGATCAGCGATTGCAGCCGCTGGTCGCGGAAGATGCCGCGATAGGAGATTTGCGGCAGCACCGCCTCGGCCTGGCGCAGATAGGCGTCACCCACGGGCCATGACGGCGGCACCGGCAGGTCGGGCTGCGCCAATTTGGGATCCATCGAACAGGCGGCGGTGGCCAGCATCAGCGCGATAAGGATCGGTTTGCGGGTCATGCCTGCGCCTCCGGCGGCGGCGCATGGTGCAGCCGCTTCAACGCATCGCGCGTCGTGCGGCGCACCAGCACGAAGAAAAGCGGGATATAGAAGATCGCGAGGATCGTGGCGGTCAGCATTCCGCCGATCACCGCCGTGCCGATGGCGATGCGGCTGTTCGCGCCCGCTCCGGTCGAGATGGCGAGCGGCAGCACGCCGAAGATGAAGGCGAGGCTGGTCATCAGGATCGGCCGCAGGCGGATGCGCGCGGCCTCGATCGCGGCTTCGATCACGCGCTTGCCCTGCTTCTCGGCCTGTTCGGCGAACTCGATCATCAGGATCGCATTCTTCGCCGCCAGCCCCATGGTGGTGAGCAGTCCGATCTGGAGGAACATGTCGTTCTCCAGTCCGCGTAGCGTCACCGCAAAGACCGCGCCGACAAGGCCCAGCGGCACGATCAGCAGCACCGCGACCGGGATCGACCAGCTTTCATACAGCGCGGCAAGGCACAGGAACACGACGAGCAGCGAGAGCGCGTAGAGGATCGGTGCCTGCCCCGACGACAGCCGCTCCTGATAGGAAAGGCCGGCCCAGGCGATGCTGGTGCCCGGAATCTGCGCGGCAAGTTCCTGCATCCGATCCATCGCCGCGCCCGAACTGTGGCCCGGGGCAGCCTGGCCCTGGAACTCGAACGAAGGAATGCCCTGGAAACGCGACAATGTCGTCGGCGCGGTCGACCAGCTCGTGCTCGAAAAGGCGGAAAAGGGCGCCATCTGTCCGTTGCCGCCGCGCACGAACCATTCATTGATATTGTCGGGTGCTGCCCGGAACTGCGCGTCGCCCTGGACATAAACGCGCTTCACGCGCCCGCGATCGACGAAATCATTGACGTAGCGGCCGCCATAGGCAGTCGAAAGCGTGCTGTTCACGTCCGACTGGGTGAGCCCCAGCGCGGCAACCTTCTCCTGATCGACATCGACCTTGAGCGTCGCCACGTCGGGCAGTTCGCTCAGCCGGACCGATGCGAGGATCGGGTCCTTCGATGCGAGCGCGAGCAGCTTCTCACGCGCCGCGATGAACTGGTCATAGGGCATGCCGCCGGCATTCTGCAGCTCCATCGTGAAGCCATTGGACTGGCCGAGCCCGCGGATCGCGGGCGGCAGCAGGATGAACACCTGCCCGTCGCGCAGGTTGCGAAAGGCCCCGCTGGCGCGCGCCGCGATCGCATCGGCGCCGTTCTGCGTACCCTTGCGGGTCGACCAATCGGTGAAGTTCAGAAAGCCCTGGCCGGTATTCTGCCCGGTCGCATTGCCGCCGCCGCCGCCCGCGACGGTGAACAGCGTGCGCACGTTGGGCTTTTCATATTGCATGAAATATTGCTCGACCTGCCGCTGGACCTGGGTGGTGCGGCCCTGGGTCGCGCCGGCGGGCAGACGTATCTGGATGCTGCCCGCGCCCTGATCCTCGGTGGGCAGGAAACTCGTCGGCAGCCGCAGGAACATCACCACCAGCAACGCCGCGACGATCGCGTAGATGAGGAGGAAGATCCATTTGCGATCGACCACTTTCGTCACCGCATTGGCATAGCCGTCGACCATGCGCTCGAAGCCATGGTTGAACGAATCGCGGGCACGGGTGAGCCCGCGGCCGAAGCTCGGGAAAGTGCGGCCCAGCCAACCCTGATCGGGCGACTGCGTCTCCCCCTTGCGCTTGAGCAGCGTCGATGTGATCGCGGGGCTGAGGATCAGCGCCACCAGCACCGACAGCAGCATGGCGGACACGATGGTGACCGAGAATTGCCGGTAGATCACGCCCGTCGATCCGCCGAAGAACGCCATGGGCAGGAACACGGCCGACAGCACCAGCGCGATCGCGACCAGCGCGACCTGGATTTCCTTCATCGACTGGATCGTCGCCTCGCGCGGCGTCATCTCCGGATTTTCTTCCATGAGCCGTTCGACATTCTCGACGACGACGATCGCGTCGTCGACGAGCAGGCCGATCGCCAGCACCATGCCGAACAGCGTCAGCGTGTTGATCGAAAAACCCAGCAGATAGAAGATTCCGAGCGTGCCGAGCAGCACCACCGGAACCGCGATCGCGGGGACGAGGGTGGCGCGCCAGCTCTGCAGGAAGACGAACATCACGATCACCACCAGGATGACCGCTTCCACCAGCGTCTTCACGACCTCCTCGACGGACAATTTGATGAAATCGGTGGTGTCGTTGGCATAGGCATAGGCAAGCCCGGGCGGGAATTCCTCGGCGATCGCTTCGACCTCGGCCTTGACCAGGTTCGCGGTCTTGAGCGCATCCGCGCCGGGGGCGAGCGAGATGGCGATGCCCGCGCCGGGATGACCGTTGATGCGGCTGACCGAATTGTAATTGTCGGCGCCAAGCTCGACCCGCGCGACATCCTTCAGCCGCACGCTCGCGCCGCTGGTCTGGGTCTTCAGGATGATCGCGGCGAATTCGGCGGGCGTCTGCAGGCGCGACTGGGCGGTGATCGTCGCGTTCAGCATCTGCTCGCGCGGTTGCGGCTGGCCACCGATTTCGCCCGCCGCAACCTCGGTGTTCTGCGCCTGGATCGCCGACACCACGTCGCCGGGCATCAGCGCGAAGGATGCCAGGCGATCGGGATTGAGCCAGATGCGCATCGCATAGGGCGCACCGAACACGTTGCTTTCCCCGACGCCCGCCACACGCCCGAGCCGATCCTGCATGTTGGACGCCATCCAGTCGGACACGTCCTGGTTGGTCAGCTTGTCGGTCTCGTCATAGACGCCGACGATCAGCAGCTGGTCCGGATTGGATTTGGTGACGCGCACGCCCTGCTGCTGCACCTGCGCCGGCAGGCGGCTGAGCGCCTGCTGGACCTGGTTCTGGACCTGGACCTGGGCGATGTCGGGATCGGTCCCCTTCTGGAACGTGGCGCTGATCGAGACCTGCCCGCGCGAGCTGGACGAGGACGAGAAATAGAGCAGCCCGTCGATTCCTGTCAGCTGTTGCTCGATCACCTGGGTGACGCTGTTCTGGATCGTCTCCGCCGATGCCCCGGGATAGTTGGCGCGCACATTCACCTGCGGCGGGGCGACGTCCGGATATTGGGCGACGGGCAGGCCGAAGATCGACGCGATGCCGCCCAGCATCACGATGATCGCAAGCACCCAGGCGAAGATCGGGCGATCGATGAAGATGCGCGACATCGGCCTAGTTGCCTCTGGCCGGGCTGCCGTCCTTGCCCGTCCCGGGCGGGGCTATACGTTGCGGCGCGCTGGCGGGAACCGGCTTCAGCGGCGCGTCGGGGCGCAACGTTCCGCCACCCTGCACGATCAGCTTCTCGCCGGGCTTCAGCCCGTCGGTCACCACCCAGTTGGTTCCCAGCGCGCGTACCGCCGTCACCTTGCGCTGCACCGCCTTGTCGCCGGGGCCGATAACGAACACGCTCGCCTGGCCCTTGGCGTCGCGCGACAATGCCGCCTGCGGGATCAGAAAGGCCTGGGTATCGATCGATTGCGCGAAGGAGGCGCGCACGAACATGCCGGGCAGCAAAAGGCCCGACGGATTGGCGAAGCGCGCGCGCAGCGTCACCGTGCCGGTATTCTGGTCAACCATCACTTCCGAGAATTCGATGCTGCCCGCAACCGCATAGTCCGAACCGTCCTCCAGCTTCAGCCGGACGCTCGCGGTCGTGGGCGCGGCACCGCCCTGGCTCAGTGCGCGGCGCAACGCGAGCAGTTCGGCGCTCGATTGCTGGATATCGACATAGATCGGATCGAGCCGCTGGATCACCGCGAGCGGATCGGCCTGATTGGCCGTCACCAATGCGCCCACGGTTGCGAGCGAGCGGCCGATGCGCCCGGTGATTGGCGCGGGAACATTGGTGAAGCGCAGGTTGATCTGCGCGGTCTGGAGTTGGGCGCTGGTCTGCGCGACGCTCGCTGCCGCCTGGCGTGCCTGCGCTGCGGCATCGGTATAATCCTGCTTGGAAACCGCCTCCATCTCGGCAAGCGGGCGATAGCGGTCGGCGCGGATGCGCGTCGCCTCGGCATTGGCCCTTGCGCTCTGGAGATTGGCCTGCGCCTCGCTGGCGGCCGCGCGGTAAAGGCTCGGATCGATCTGGTAGAGCGTCTGCCCCTGGCGGACGATCGTCCCTTCGGTGAAGAAGCGCCGCTGGATGACGCCCGCGACCTGCGGCCGCACTTCGGACATCTCATAGGGCGTGACACGCCCGCTCAGCTCGGTGACCATCGGCACGGAGGTCGGCTGGACGACGACATAGCCCACTTGAACCGGTCCACCGCGCCCGCCCTTCGCCTCATTCCCCTGCCCGCCCGAACAGGCCGAGAGAAACATGATGCCGGTCAGCGCCCACAGGGCCGACACGCGCCGGAAGCTTGATAGCGTCGCAGTCAATGGTGGACCCATCTGAAATATCGGCACGGCCGGTCGCTATCCGCGGCGCGGACATCGACCCGCAATTGCCTTATTGAACCTCTTCGCATCTGTACCGGAAAGCGCCGATTCCGTTGCCCCGTATTCGGCATCTGAGAAACGGGATCGCGTCGTCGGGCATTGTCGGGACTCTTGCCAAAATCGCGGCGCCCCGGAACGGGGCGGACCGGCTCTAGCGGGCCAACCGAAACCCAAGCTGAACGACCGCTGATACGCACCAAAAAATTTCCGTTTCAAGGAAGTCTGCGTATCCGCGCCTGGCCGATCACTTCGGTGGGCATGTACAGTCCGGCCCCGGTCACCTGTACCTGTCCATGCTGGACGCGCGCGATATCGGCCTCGATCAGAAAGCCCGCTTCCCGCCGCGAAGCGATAGCCTTTCGGGCGGCTATCAGGACCTTTTCATAATCGCCGCGAAAATCATGCGTCAGCGCGGCTTCGATCTCGGCGATCACCCGCGCGTCGAGGAACAGGCTGACGAGCAGGTCGACCGCGGCGCGATCGGTGCGCCCATGGATCCTGAGGTCGCGGACATGAACCCGCTCCGAGCCGGGTTCGTTATAGGGCAGGCCCGTCAGCCAGACGGTGCCGCGGGTCGCCGACAAGGGACCGCGAACAAGATCGGCCGCAGCCTCGATGCCCACCGCCAGCCGCCCGCCTTCGGTCGGATAGATCGTCACCTTGCCGAACGAGACCTGGACGGGGCCGAGCCGTTCGAGCGTGATGCCCTTGCGCGCCAGCTTGCCCAGCGCCCGCTCCAGCGGCCGGACGAGTTCGGCATAGTCGGCCAGCACCGGAATCTGGAAACGCAGGCCGCGCACGGCCACCTTGTCGAGCGGCGGCGGCAGCGATGTCGGCGCGGGCCTGGCCGGGGGGCGCTCGCCGATAAAACTCTCGGTGACGGCCTGGGCGGCGATGACCGCCTCCAGGCTGCGGCCCCGGACGGAATAGCTCGCAAGCCCGAGTCCCTTCGGTACGACGCGCATCCAGGCGGGCGGCCTGGCGCGATTGAGCTCGATGACGGTGAAGGCCTCGCGCCAGGCCCCCTCGACATTGCGCCGGATCATCGCCGAAGGCACGGCGCGCGGCAGGTCGCGCTCCAGCCCGGCCATGACGGTCCGCAGCGCCGCGTCCGCGCGGCTGACAAAGCGTATCCGCTGCCCGAGAAGGTCGATCCCGGGCGGATCGGTCCAGTCATAGGCAAGGTCGAGCTTGATCCGCGGCGTCCAGTCGGGCCGGATGCCGAGCCGGACCCGCGCCCGGACGATCGCAGCCCCGGTCGCGGTTTCCTGCCGGATGATGCCGCCGACGTCGCGCGCGCTGACGACGGCATTGACCGGCATGGTCAAGGCGATGGTGTCCCCCTGCCCGCCCAGCCTGATGCGGCCCCGCGTCACCCGACCGACGATGCGGCAGCTGATCGGCGGCGCGATCTGCGCGCGTTTGACCCCCAATTTGCAGGGGACATTTCGGCATTCCTCGCCCTTGCATTTGCGGACGTGGCGCAGACAGACGGTCGCGCGGACCGGCGGGATGCAGGTCCGCCGTTCGTCGATCGACCATAGCGACATCGGCGCGGCGCGGTTGATCTCCCGCTCGAGCTGATCGAGATCGAAGCGCACCGGTATGCTGGCGGTCGACAGGCTTGGCGGCATGACGAAGGGTGTCTCGACGCGCGGCGGCGGCGGGCGTTCGGGCGGACGATCGCATGCCGCCAGGCCGAATAGGACGGCGGCCCATGCCCAACGCCGAACCAGCCGCGCGCACGCCGCACCGGCCCCAAGCCACAGGGGCGAATGCGAAGCGGCCGGTTGCTGTCCGCAGGCTGTCATCCACAGGGTGATAACCGGATTTGACGCTGCAAGTCGATCGCAACGGTGATGGCGGGTCAGGTCCAGAAACGCTCCGCCAATGCCGCCAGCCTTGCACCGCCCATATCAATCGAACCCCTTTTCGAGAAAGCGCTCGGCGAGACCCGCGAGCAGCGCGCCGCCGCGCGCCATCACCCGTTCGTCGAGCACCATATGATCGGAGTGGAGGCCGCAGCATTGCGTCCAGTCGGCACCCGCCTCCGCCGCCCCCAGGAAGAACATCGCGCCGGGCACGCGATCGAGCACATAGGAGAAATCCTCCGCGCCCATGATCGGCGCATCGAGCACCATCCAGGCCTCGTCGCCGAACAGCGCCTGCGCCACGCCCCTGCCGAACGCGACCGCGGCGGGGTCGCAGCGCGTGACCGGAAAGCCGGGATCGAACGACACTTCGGCGCGCGCATCATGCGCCGCCGCGATGCCCGTCGCCAGCCGCGTCAGCCCCTCCTGCACCGATGCGCGCCGCTCGGGCGACAATGTGCGCACCGTGCCCGCCATCGACGCGCTTTGCGGAATCACATTGTCGGTGGTTCCCGCCTCGATCCGGGCAATGGTGACCACTGCGGGATCGAATACCGAAACACGCCGCGTGACGAAGCTCTGGATCGCCGTCACGATCTCGCAGGCGATCGGCACCGGATCGAGTGCATCGTGCGGCATCGATGCATGGCCGCCCGCGCCATGCACCGTGATGCGCAGCCGGTCGGACGAAGCGAGCAGCGGCCCCGCCCTGCCGGCGATCACGCCATGCGGCGCATTGGGCATGACATGCAGGGCGAAGGCAGCATCGGGCAGCGGATCGAGCAGCCCGTCGTCGATCATGAAGCGCGCGCCGTGCCAGCCCTCCTCGCCGGGCTGGAACATGAAAACGACCTCGCCCGCCAGCAGGTCGCGCCGTTCCGCCAGCATCCGCGCCGCGCCCACCAGCATCGCGGTATGCGCGTCATGGCCGCAAGCATGCATGGCGCCCGCGATACTGGACTGGAAATCGAGCCCGGTGCGTTCCTGCATCGGCAGCGCATCCATGTCGCCGCGCAACAGCACGCGGCGCCCGGTCGTGCCGCCCTTGAGCAGCGCGACCGCGCCGGTGGTCGACGTTCCTTCGCGCCATTCGAGCGGCAGGTCCGCAAGCGCATCGCGAACCTTGGCCATCGTCGCCGGCGTATGCAGGCCGATCTCGGGCTCGCCATGAATCGCCCGCCGCAGCGACACCATCAGCGGCAATATCGCCTTTGCCCGCGTCGCCAGATCGTCGCCCCGATACGCCATCACCTGCTCCTCATCCTGTGTCAGGCTCATGAGCTAACCGGTTTGCCGTGCCCGCGCATCCGAAAGGGTTCGAGCGCGAGACGATCGAGCGCGAAAGCGGGACGAAGGCTGTCCTCACCGTCGAGCACTTGCGCGACATACTCGCCGATACCCGCCAAATGCTTGAAGCCATGCCCCGAACAGGCGGAAACGACGAGGATGCGATCGATGCCGAGCGCGCGCCCTGTCGGCATGGCGCTGTCGGAAAATGACCGATGTTTAACCCGCTCGTCAGCGCGCCGAGCGGACGCAGCGCCTATTCCCGAGCGATCGGCGCGGACCGCGCCGGCAACGGGAGCGTGCCGGATGAAGACGATCGCCTTGCCGATGCTCTGGCTGTCATTGCTCTGCATGACGGCTGCTCCGGCAATGGCGCGTGATGCGACGGGACAATCGGGCGACAATATCGATATCGGCGGCGACCGCGTGACGATCGGCGCCGGGCTTGCGGTGGTTCCGAGCTATATCGGTTCGGATTCCTCGATCGTCCTGCCGACCTTCGCCGTTCAGGGCCAGGTTTCCGGCATAGCCTTCAACAGCCAGGGGACATCGCTTTATGTCGATGCCATACCCGACACCGGCAAGCCCGGCTGGAAGCTCCAGCTCGGCCCCCTCGCCGCGTTGCGGCTCGATCGCAACAGCATGATCGACGACCCCGCCGTCGCCGCGCTCGGCACCCGCAAAAAGGCGCTGGAGCTCGGTGGATGGGCGGGCATCCAGCGGACCGGCGTCGTCACCAGCCCCTATGACACGCTGTCGTTCGGCCTGTCGTACCAACATGACGTGAACGGCGCGCATCGCAGCTATGTCGTCAGCCCGAGCCTCGATTATGCGACGCCGCTGTCGCACACCGCCTATGCGAGCGTCTCCCTGTCGGCCGACTATGTCGGCAAGGGCTTCGGGCGCTATTATTACGACATCGATCCCGCCGGCAGCGCGGCAAGCGGTCTGCCCGTCTATTCGGGGGCGGACAAGGCCGGGTGGAAGGACTGGAATGCGAGCATGCTGCTTGCCCATTCGCTGACGGGCAATCTGACGCATGGCCTGGGCGTCTTCGTGACCGGCGGCTATGCCCGCATATTGGGCGCCTATCGCCGTTCCCCCATCGTCGACATGGCCGGCCGGCCCGGCCAGTGGAGCGGCGCGATCGGCCTGGCCTATACATTCTGACCGCTCCGGAAACGCGCGATCAATCCGGCCCGCACCAGCCCGGCAGATAGGCGGCATCGCGACCGTGCGCATATTTGAACGCCTTGGCCAGCGCCGCTTCGAAATCGCGGTCGAGCAGCTTGCGCCGCACCCGGCGACGCAGGAAATCGGCCCATAGGAACTCCGTATAGGGCGTGGCGCTCTTGGCGTAACCGCCCTGGCGCCGCAACTCGCCCGCCAGCGAGCGATAGGGATCGTCGGTCAGGCCGGAGATTCTTTTCGGCAACTCGTCATAATCCCTGCGATGCCCGTCCTCATCGAAGGGATGCAGCCAGTTGCGATTGTCCATCACCGTCCAGAATGCGCGCCTCGAAAGTTCCCCGAGATCCGCGACCACGGAAACGAGGACATGGGAGATGCCCTCGTCATGCAGCGCCCGGACGAGATGGTGATGATCGATGATATAATGATGTCCGCCATGCCCCAATATCGCGGGGATCATGTGCGAGCCGAGAAAGCTGCCGCCTTCGCTTTCGGCGCGGGCACGCCATTCCACGCGCTTGCGCGCGACCTCGCGATAGCCGAGCGTGATCTGCGTCGGCCGCAGCGCGGCGATCGGCACGGGACGCAGTATCGGTTCCAGGTCATGCACCATCGGATCGCCTTTCCTTGCCAAGTTCGGCGGCCAGCGCGACGACCGCATCGTCGACGCTGAAATGACTCCGGCGGTCGAGCGCTTCGCCGCCCGCGCTCTCCATCAGGTCGCGGACGCGATCATGGACCCGCGCATAATGCACGCGCAATCCGCGCGCACGCATCGCGGCATCGAATTCGACCAGCGCGTCGATCGCGCTGCTGTCGAAATCGATACTCTCCTCGAAACTGATGACGATGCCGCGAACCCCGGAATCCTCGCTGCCCTTGGCGATCAGGCCGAGGATCCGGCCGGCATTGGCGAAGAACATCGGCGTCGACGGTCGCCATATCACCATGGCGCCGGGCGGAACCGCATCGGCATGGCGGGCGAGATCGACATAATCATGCGCGCCCAATCGGCCGAGCCGGGCGACATGCGGCGTGGCGAACCGCTGGATCACGGCGGCGATGGACAGGGCGATCGCCGCGATCATGCCGTTGACGATCCCGAAGAACAGCACGCCCGCGGCGGCGGCGATCGCGATGAGCGCGTCGCGCCGAAGCGACCAGAGCCGGAGGATCGGGCGGGGATCGAGCGCATGCGATACCGCGGCGACGACGACGGCCGCCAGCACGGGTTTGGGCAAATGCGCGATCAGCGGCGCGGCGGCAAGGACCAGCACGGCAAGCCCGATGGCCGCGACCACGCCGCTGATCCGCGACAGCGCGCCCGCCGCTTCGTTGGCGGATCCGGCGGAGAAACCGGCCCCCACCGGCATGCCGCGCACGAGCGCGCTGGCGATATTGGCAAGGCCCAGTGCTTTCAGCTCGCGTCCGCCGTCGATGGCGTCACCGTGACGCAGCGCCAATGTCCGGATCGTTCCCCAGGATTCGGCGAAGAGGATGAGCACGAGCGGCAGCGCGAGCTGGCACAGGCGGGAGAATGTTCCCCAATCGACATGCGGCACGCTGGGCCAGTCGATCGCAAAGGCGAAGCGGCCGACCGTGGCCACCCCCTGCCCCGCCAGATCGAAGATCAGCGAAGCGGCCACGCCAGCGGCTAGCACCAGGAACGCGCCCGGTATCGCGGGCAGGCGGCGCAGCAGCAACAGGCCGGTCAGCGACGCCAGGCCGATGGCCGCGCTCATCGGATGCAGGCCGGGCAACGCCGACACCGCATCGACGATCGGGCCGAACGGACCGGCCTCCGCCGGCATCGCCAGGCCGAGCAATCCGGGCAGTTGCAGTGCCGTGATCGTGATCGCCAGACCGAAGGCGAAGCCGCGCAATACCGGCCGCGATATGAAATCGGTGAGCGCGGACATCCGCAGCAGCGACGCACCGAGCAGCAACAGGCCGACGATTGCCACGACCAGCGTGGCGACCATGCCCTTTTCGCTCGGGCCGCCGGGCATGCCGGCCAGGATCGCGGCGAGGATCGCCGCCGAAGAGGATGTGGCGGAAACGATGGCGAAACGGCTGCGCCCGATCGCGGCATAGACCAGTCCGCCGACGATCCCCGCCAGGATCGCGCGTTCCGGCGGAAGCCCCGCGATCGAGGCATAGGCCACCGCTTCGGGCAGCAGCAGCCCCGCGACGGACACGCCGGCGATCAGATCGCGCACGGGCATGGTCCGGTGCGTGTCGGGGGCCGTCGAATCCATGGCGCAAGCCTATGTCATGGTCGCCGGCTTGGCCATCATCGCCGGAATCGACGCAGGCGCGTCATGCGACCAGCGCAAGCCGCCGGCGCCCGGCGACGCTCCTCGTCCCGCCGCCGACCAGCGTCTGCAGGTCGATCAGGCCGCGCGCCAGACCGACGCCATGCGGCCCGGCGATATAGCGCGGTTCCCAGATCGGCGAGAATTTGTCCTTATAGGCGCGCAGGCCCTCGAAGCCGTAAAAGGCGTCGCCATGCCGATAAAGCAGTGCGCCCGCGCGCGCCCACATCGGCGCCAGCCGACGCGATTCGATGCCGGACAACGGTGCAAGACCGAGGTTGAACCAGCGATAGCCCTGCCCGCTTCCCCATTTCATCAGCCGGACGAATAGATAGTCCATCGTGCCATAGGGGATCTGGTCGGCATGGCGCATCAGATCGACCGACAATTCCTCGCGATTCTCGGTCTTCCAGATATTGGCGAAGGCGACGATGCGGCCATGCTGCCGAACGATCGCGCAGTCGAAGCGGGCGAGATAGGCCGGATCGAAACGGCCGATCGAGAACGCCTTTTCGGTTTGCCGCTTGGCGTGCAGCCAGGCATCGGACACCGCGCGCAGCTCGGCGAGGATCGATGGGACATCGGCCGCCGCAACGATCTCGAACGCCGCCCCTTCACGCTCCGCACGGCGCTCGGCATGGCGCAGCGACTTCATTTCGGGCGTGTCGGTGGTGAAGCCCGGCAACGCGACCCGGGCCTCCTCGCCATATTTGACCAACTGGAGGCCAAGGTCGATCGCCACCGGCACCGACGCGAGCGAGATCTGGTAAAGCAGCAGCCGGCCCTGCGCGGCATCCGCCATCTCGCGGATCCGCCAGAGCAGATCGGGCCATTCCGCCTTGAGGCCGACCGGATCGCCCATCACGATCCAGCTCTGGCCCTGCACCTGGTACATGAGCAGCGCCTCTCCGCTTGCGGAGAACAGGAAACGCTTGTCGCCGGTCAGCGCGAGCATCGCATCGGTCCGCGGGCTGTGGGCGAGCGCGGGCGGCATGATCCCGCCATCGTCCACCAACGGTTCGCTCGCGGGCGGATGCGCATGGCCGAACAAGCCATGGATTGCGAAACCGATCAGCACGACCGCCGCAACGAAGCTGGCGCGCAGGAAACGCGACGCATCGCCGCTCCATGCGAACCGCCACCACAGATCGTCCTGATAGGCGACGTGCTTGAAGGCGAAGAAACCGATCCAGGTCGATAGCGCGAGCGCGATGATGACGGTCACCAGTGCACGCGGCGTCCCCAGCGCGCCGGTCATCGCGGTGCGCCGATAAAAGGCGGGGCGCGAAAGCTGGAGCAGGCCGGCAATGCCGAGCAGGATCAAGGCCTCCTCATAATCGATACCCTTGGACAGCGAGAAAGCGGCGCCCGCCAGCAGCAGCAATCTGCACATCAGGAACGCGGCATCCAGCCGGCGGTACAGGCCGGGTGCGATCAGCAGCAGCGCGGTTCCCGCCAGGCTCGCCGCGATATGCGACGCCTCGACAAAAGGCAGAGGCACCAGGTCGCGCAGCAGATGAAGCCGCGCCGGGATCGCGGGCAGCGATCCCGATACCAGCAGCACGATGCCGCCGACAAAGACCAGCCCGGACAGGAAGGTCGGCGCGATGCCGTGGAGCGCGAAGCGCAGCGCGCCGATCGCGGTCGCGATCGGCTGGCGGATCGTGCGGCGCTCATGAACGGCGAGCAGGATCGCGCCCACGCCAAGCGGGAGCAGATAATAGATGATCCGGTAGAGGATCAGCGCGGCCAGCAGCTTCGAGGGATCGACGCCGGGCAGCGCCGCGATGATGACTGCTTCGAATATGCCGACGCCGCCGGGGACATGGCTGAGCAGCGCGACGACGATCGCGAGCGCATAGCCGAGGAAGATCATCGGAAAGGCGCCGACGCCGGCGCCGGGCACCAGCACGAGCAAGGCAGCGCTGGCCGCGGCGAGATCGAGTGCGGCAACCGCGATCTGCAAACATGCCTGCCCCGCCGTCGGTCGCGGAAAATGCCATTTGAACAGCGTGATGCTCCGCGCCTCGCCGCGCAATGTGAGGATGAAAAGGCCGGCCGCGGCGAGGATCGCGATCCCGATCATGCGTTGCGCCGCGAGCGGCACCGTCAGCGCGCCGAATGCGAGCGGCATGGGGTGAACGGCAAGTGCTGCCCCCGCCATTACTACGATTCCGGCCCAGAATGTGATGCTCGCGGTCGCGATCACGCGGACGATGTCGGCGGTCTCGAGGCCGGCGGCGCTGTAGATCCGGTACCGCGCGGAACCACCGGTCAACAATGCAAAGCCGAAATTATGGCTGAGCGTATAGCTGGTCAGCGAAGCGAGCGCGGCCGTGCGATAGGGCAAGGGCCGGCCGATGATATGAAGCGCGAGCACGTCGTAGAGGGTGAGCAGGAAATAGCTGAAGGCAGTCAGTGCGATCGCCGCGGCGACCTGGCCCAGGCCGACATTGTGAAACGCCGCGCGGACATCCTTGGCATGGACGTCCATGAGCAATTGATGGAGTGCGAAGAAGCCGAGCGCCGCGACCCCCAATATCGCCGCGACCCTGATCGCCACGCCATAACGTTCGAATATCCGTCGTGCGTGCCCCACCGCCATACCCATGATGTCATCCCCGCTGCCAGGTCTGCGATTTGCAGATCCAGCCACCCAATATGCAGCCGCTGATCTTCAGGCTGTTCGGATCGAGCTGCCTGATCGTCGAATAATAGGTCTTGCCCATGTCGGGCACATAGACCCGGCCCTGCCATCGCCCCGGGCCGGTCGCATGATAGTCCTGCAGCAGGGTGATGCCGATCAGCTTGTCGATCCCGGCTTCATGCGCATCGGCGGTGGCCTGTGGATTGGCCCAGATCACCCAGCCGCACAGCTTGTCCCCGCATCCGCCGGTCTGCACCTTCACCGATCCCTTGGGATTGACCCAGGTGCCGATGACGCCGGTGCCGGACGCGACGGTCGCATCGGCGCCGACGGGGGTCAGCGACAGCATGATCGCGGCGGAAAGCGCGGAAATTTGCCTGAACCTCATGGCATCCTCCGTCCAATGGCAGGGATGGAGACTAGCGACGGTGCGATGACAGCGGCATGGGGGAATTCCGAAACTTTGGTAATGTTGGCGCGCGTGGCGAGCACCCGATCGATCGCGACGCGCAACACGCGATGGAGCGCATCGACATCGCCGTCGAGCGGATGGCCCCCGGGCAACGCGATGCTGCGGACATTGGGCTGGCTGAGCAGCGGACAAAGGCTTTCGATCTCCTCGACGCCATGGACGCAGAGCACCGGCACCCAGGTCAGCGCGCGCGCGGTCGGGAGCGCGGGCGCATCGGGCCTGGCCCAGTTGAGCAGTTCCGACGGCGAGGCGCGGAAGAACAAGGTGTCGGTGGGCACGACCAGCGCGACGAGCCGCACCCTGGCGCGCAGCGCCGGCGGCAGGCGCGTCAGGCCGACATGGAGCATGTCCGCACCAAAGGACTGGCCGATCAGGATCAGCCGGTCGGCATGGCCCATGGCCAGCGCACGCCGCGCCGCCGAAGCAACCAGCACGGCGACTTCATCGGGCGTCCGCTGACGGCGGAAAAAAGTGAGCGAATTGACGCCGACCACCGGAATCCCGTCGGCCGCCAGCCGCCTGGCGATCCTCGGCCCCATGCCGACGCGAAAGCCCATGTCACCCGACAGGATCACCGCCGCGACATCGCCGCGACCCGCCGATGGCCGTGCGGTCGCCGGAACCTCGGTGAACACCGGACCACCGAAATAGCCGATATGGGCGGCGAACCCCAATATCGCGGCCATGATCGCCGCGAGCAGGCCCAGGGTCAGCCCCCATCGCCGGCTCATGCGCGAATCCCGCGAAGCACGGTGGCGGCGACCAGATCGGCATTGCCGCCGAAATGATGGCCGCCGGGCAGCACGGCCTGCACGACGCCCGCCGGCAGCGAGGGGCAGGCGCTGTCGCTTTCCTGCGTGCCGCGGATGCACTGGAACGGCACATGCTTCAGCCGCCGGATCTGGGGCACGGTCGGCAACGCGTTGGCGCCCTCGACATCGAGCCAGGACGCAAGATGGAACTGGAAATCCGCGCTTCCGCTCAATCCCAGCATGCTGACGCGGGCAAGCGCGGGGCGCAGGACCTGCGGCATCGCATCGACGATGAAGGGCAGATCGTCCGCGCCGAACGAATAGCCGAGCAGGAGCAGCCTGGGGCGTTGCCATTGCTGGCTGAAATGATTGACGATCCGCCCGAGATCGCTGCCGGCCTGTTGCGGGCTCTTCGCGTTCCAGAAATAGTCGAGGCTGTCGATACCGACCACGGGCACGCCCGATGCGGCCAGCCGCGTCGCGACCGCGCGGTCGAGACCGACCCAGCCGCCATCGCCCGAATACATCACCGCCATCAGGTTGGTCCGGCGGGCGGTGGGATCGGTCACGATGTTGAGCGGCAGATCGTCGACGCTCGCGGCCGGCCCGATCGCCGCATCCCCGCTTTCGAGCATCGGCGCGAAGGCGGCGGTGAATTGCGGCATCCAGTGCGCCTGAACCGAAAAGCCATGGCCGACCTTGGCCAGTTCGATCAGCTGGGCTTCGGGGATCCTGCCCGTGAAGCTGCGCGTGACTGCGGGTGCGACGACCTGATCGTCGAGCCCCTGGAGCACGAGCCAGGGCGCCGAGAGATGCGGGACCGGTGCGAAGAGCCAGCCCGCCTCGGGCTTGGTGATCCGCGAGACCGACAGGCCGGGCGCGGCGCACCATGGCTTCTTGCCCCCGATATCGGGGCCGAAACCGAGCGAGACCGCGCCGCGATAGGCGCCCGCGGGGGCCTGTGCCAGCGCGCCATAGGCGAGCGTCGCGCCCGAGGAATAACCGACCAGGATCGGCTTGATGTAACGATCGAGCCCGATGCGATGCTCGAAATCCTGGGCCAGTGCGGCAAGCGCATAGTTGGGATTGACGCAGTGGTCGGCGCCGCCCTCGAGCGATTTTTGAAAAGCCGGCGTGGAAAAGCCGGCGACGGCGATGCCCTGACGCGTCAGCGCTTTCGCCATATCGACGACACCCAGATTCCAGCCGCCATCACCCGACATGAACAGGGCGACGCCGCGGATCGAGCCGGCCGGCAGATAGGTCGAGACCGGCCCGACCTGCGCCAGCCGCATCGTGCCGTCCATGGCGGGGCGCTGCGCGTCCTGCTCGATCGCGGGCGCCGTATTCGCCGCGACATGTGCGCGCGGATAGGCAAGCACGGCTGCCGTCGCGGCCAGCACCACCGCCGATCCGATCTTCAGAAACGACATGCGCATGTCTGTTCCCCCTGTGGAGTCCTGTCCGATGCTCGACGCCTGCACTTCACCGCCGGGGCGGCGGCGGATCGCTCTTCACCAGCGAAACCAGCGGATAGGATTGGCCATGCACCACGATCGAAGAAAAGCGATCGAGCGTCGCGATCGGCCCGGTATCGAAGCCGAGATGCTCGACAAAGGGCAGGTCGAAGGCCGGCGACATCAATGTGGCGTGATACCATTGCCGATGCGCGTCCTCGATCCAGACGCCCTTGGTGCCATCCGCGCGCCAATCCTGGATTCCGCCGAGATTGACGAAGGGGATGGTCGCCTGCCGATCCGGCTTTGCCGGCGACGGGGTGGCGGCGGTGGCAGGAACGGCGCCGATGGCCAGCGTGAGCGCTGCGACGGTGCCCATGAGGAGGTTGCGAAACATGTCGCGTTCCTTTCGTCTCGACCGGACATCATGTCCGGCATGGCTGGACGATGGGCCGGCCCGCCTGTCGGTGCGCTGGGCGCAGGATTAAGCTTTGGACAGGTTGCCGCCGGCCGGCCCTGATGACCGGCGGATGACCAAAGCTTAACATGACTCGCCGCGACCGATTGCACATATCCTTGGTCGCGGGACGAACCGCCGACCCCGACGGGACCGCTCGCGCACATCGTGAAAGGACATGCCATGAAGACGTTGCTGCTCGCCACCGCGCTGCTCCTGAGCGGCGCAACCGCGGCCCAGGCCGCCACGCCACGGACGGTCGCCACACCGCAGGGCGACGTGCCGCTCTGTTCGAAGACGGTCACCGACGAATGCATGAATCCGTCGCAAGCCACAGGGACGGCGCATCATGCCCGTCACCATCATGTCGCGGCGAAGCGGCGGATCGCATCTACCCACGGATGATCGAACGGCCCATTGTCCGGAGGGTACGTAAATGGCCCTCCGGGCATATTGGACAGGGGATATCAGATGACCGGCCATGACATGCAGGCGCTCGCGACCAGGTTCTTCGGCAAGCCGATCGAGGCGCTGGAGCCCGAAGAGCACAATGTCCTGACCACCATCCATGCCCAGCGCCCGATCAGCCGCGACGCCGCCGATATCGCCGACGAGCGCTCCAGTTTCGGCGAAAGGCTGGCGGACCGGGTGGCGGCGGTCGGCGGCTCATGGGGCTTCATCATCGCCTTCGCCGTCGTCCTGTTCGGCTGGATGATCCTCAACACCGATATTCTCGGCCATTGGGGCAAGGCGTTCGACCCCTATCCCTATATCTTTCTCAACCTGATGCTCTCGATGCTCGCCGCCATCCAGGCGCCGATCATCATGATGAGCCAGAACCGCCAGGCATCGAAGGATCGCGTCGCCGCCAGCCTCGATTTCGAGGTCAATCTGCGCGCCGAGCTCGAGATATTGCGGCTGCACGAAAAGCTCGATCGCGGCGTCGCCGACCGGCTCGACCAGCTTTCCCTGCAGCTTGCCGGGATCGTCAGCCGCCTCGATCGCCCCGGCGACACGCCGCGGACCGCATGATCATGGCGCGCCGGCGGCAGAGCGATCGGATGGCATGGTGGGGCATCTGGCTGTTGTGCTGCGTGCCGCTCGCCGCCGCGCCGCTGCTGCTCACTCTCCATGGCGACCGCACCCCCGCACGCGAGATCGAGCCGATCCGGCCATCCGACCTGCTGCCCGGCATGACCGTCGAACCCATGGCGTCCGGCCGCGGCCTCGTCGTCACGAGCCTTCGCTCCGACGGCGAAGCCGCGGCCCGGGGCATCGCGGTCGGCGACGCGATCGACGCGATCGACGGCCATCGCGTCGCAACACTGGATGAAGCGGCGGCTTGCCTCCATAACCATGCCGGCGCGGCGATCGCGCTCGGCATCATCCATGATCGCCAGGCGCGCATCGTGGACATCGTGATGCGGAACGGGGCGGAGGGTTGAGATGGGGCACAAGCTGCTGCTGATCGAGGACGACGAAGCGACCGCCAGCTATATCGCCAAGGGCATGGGCGAAGAGGGTTTCCTGCTCGACCGCGCCGACAATGGCCGCGACGGCCTGTTCCTTGCCAGCGACGGCAGCTACGACGCGATCATCCTCGATCGCATGCTGCCCGGCATGGACGGCATGGCGGTGCTCGGCGCGCTGCGCGCCGCGAAGATCGAGACTCCGGTGATCATCCTGTCCGCGCTCGGCTCGACCGAGGATCGCGTCGGCGGTCTCACCGCCGGATCGGACGATTATCTGGTCAAGCCCTTCGCCTTTGCCGAACTGCTGGCGCGGGTGCGGCTGATGCTGCGCCATCGCGGATCGGGATCGGCGGTGGTGACCAGTCTCAGTTGCGCCGATCTCGAAATGGACCTGCTGTCGCGCAAGGTCCGGCGGGGCGGCAGGGCGGTCGAGCTGCAACCGCGCGAGTTCCGGCTGCTCGAATATTTCCTGCGCCATGCCGATCAGGTCGTCACCCGGACGATGCTGCTGGAGGGGGTGTGGGATTATCATTTCGATCCCGGCACCAATGTGATCGACGTCCATGTCAGCCGCCTGCGCCGCAAGCTCGACGACGGATCGGACACGCCCCTCCTCCATACCATCCGCGGCGCGGGATACCGGCTCGGACCCGTTGCCTGAATGGGATCGCGCTGGCGCACGCTGACCCGATCGACCACCGCCCGGCTGGTCGTCCTGGCATTCCTGTTCCAGATGCTGGTGACCGCCGGCGTGCTGCTGTTCGTCCAGCAGGCGAGCCAGCATGCGCTGACCGAGGAGCAGCAGGCGCTGGTCGGCGAGCTTCGCGACGAGTTGCGCGGCGCCTATGGCAGCGGCGGCCAGGCCGAGGTGAAGCGCCTGATCGTGACGCGGCTGCGTTCGGTACGCAGCGATGCGGTGGTGATCCTGCTCGCCGATCGCGCGGGCAAGCCGATCGCGGGCAATATCGCGGCCTGGCCGACGGTGGTCCCGGTCGAGACCGACTGGCGGACGATCGATCTCTATCGCATGGGCGCCGACCGCCCCGAACATATGGGTGTCGCAACCGTGCGGTTGCCTGACGGATCGCGGCTGCTGACCGGTCATGTCATCGACGCCAATCTGCGCCTTACCCGCGTCAATACCGAGGCGATGGCATTGGCGCTGCTGATCGGGCTGTCGCTGATACTGATCGGCACGCTCGCATTCGGCCGGCTACTGTCGCGCAAGATCCAGGGCGTGGTCGCCACTGCCGCCGCGGTCGGCGACGGCGCGCTGGGGCGGCGCGTTCCCGTCGACGGCAGCGGCGACGCCTTCGATGCGCTCGGCCAGTCGATCAACGCGATGCTCCAGCGGATCGAGGCGCTGGTCTCGCAACTGCGGATGATGACCGACGGCCTTGCCCATGACCTGCGATCGCCCGTCACCCGGCTCAAATCGGTGCTCGAACGCGCGATCGTCGAGACGCGCGACACCGACGCGCTCACGGCCCTGGAAAAGGTCTCGGCGGAGGCCGACACATTGCTGTCGATGCTCTCCACCGCACTGCTGATCGGCCGCGCGAAAGCGGGGATCGGCCGCGAATCCCTGGTCGAGACCGATCTGTCCACGCTGCTGACCGATCTTGTCGAAATCTATGGCCCGCTGGTCGAGGATCGCGGTTTCACGATCGCCGCGGATGCGCCGCCAGGGCTGACGGGGCGGCTGCACCGCGAACTGGTCAGCCAGGCGATCGGCAATCTGATCGAGAACGCGCTCAACCACGGCGAAGGCGGCAGCCGCATCACGCTTGCCGCGCGCGAGGTCGATGGGACATTATCGGTTGAGGTGGCCGATGACGGCCCAGGCATCCCGGCGGATCGACGCAGCGACGCGCTGCGCCGCTTCGGCCGCCTCGATCCGTCGCGCCACCGCCCCGGATCGGGGCTGGGACTGTCGCTGGTCGAGGCAGTGGCGGGACTGCATCACGGCGGAATCGCACTCGGGGACAATCAGCCGGGCCTTTGCGTGACGATCACGCTCGGCCCGGCAATGCCGCGGCGGTCGATTTCTGGAGGTTGAAACCGACCGCCGCCTTTCATTGTCGGCGGTGAAAGGGGGCACCGCCGACCGAGACGATGATAATCGACGTGAGCTAAGGCCAAGCTACCCGGAATATTAAAGTTTTGTTATGGAATTCGGTCCGCCCATTCCATAATCGCGCCCGGGAATTGCATCCATTTTGGCTGGTTGTTGATCACTGGAGCGTGAGAGCCACAGCAACGAACGCAGCTCCGGATTTTCGGAGATCTAGAGTATCTTTCCAGTCGATGGAAAGACGATTCCATCTGGCTCCCAAAGCTATGATCGCACCAAGCCAATATCCAAAAACATCGTGACGATCTCAGGCGATATTGAAGGGGGATAGCCGAATATAGGAAGTCGACGATACTCCATTGGCGAGGCGTTGACCGATAAGCGCAGCACACAGAGCATGTTTCACACTCGCAGCCGCGTCACCCCCTACCGGTTTGGCATCGGTGATGACTCCGTCAGGCGACGTTCGGATTTCCACTTCCACAGTTCCGCGGGCATTCGGATTTGCTCGCTTGACCAACGCTACGACGCGGCGAGTCACCTGCCGGTCGAGTCCATTTGCCGAGCGATTCGTATCGAACAGCTTGAACAAGCGATCAACTATCCCGTCGCCTTGCGCGGTTTGCACGGTTTGCACGGTTTGCACGGTTGCAGGCGGCTTCTGTCGCATCGGCGAAGCGCCGGCATAGGGATCATATACCTCTCCCCCCGCTCCCGCAGGCACGCCAGCGGATACGCCCGATGCCGCCGATGCCAGGACGGCGGGTGAGCTCGGTGCGGGAACCTCGGTCGGCCTTGGCGCGCGAATGCGCGACACCGTCCATTCGGGCGGCGGCAATCCGGTCTCGATCCCCGTATCGACCTCGCTTTCCAGCGGCTGTGACGGAACCGGCGGCGGGACGACACGACTGGGAGCGGCATCGGCCGGGCTGGATGGCGCCAGGCCGAATACGGCAATCGCGCTATCGTTGCGCGTACCGCCATCGATCGCCACATCGGCGCCCAGGCGAGACAGCAGAAACCAGATCAGCACACAATGGATGACAGCGGTGCCGGCCCACGCCGCGACGCGCAGCAATTGCCTTTCGACATAGACGCCGGTGACCGTTGCGGATGCGATCGGTGCGCTATCCGAAACGCGCAGCGACCATCGCAACGCCGGTGGTTCAGACCATGTATCGACGCGCGCGAAGCCCACTCAAATCACCTCGACATCACGGATCGGATCCGCTCCGGATTTACATCCATTTTGAAGCAAACTGCCGCTCCGAACCCAAGAAAATATCTCGCTGCCATCAATTGGCTCCGATACGTTCGGAGCACAGGGATAGGGCAAGAATCAAGAGTAAATGGTCGCGTTTTCAGACTTGTTGATCGAGCGCGGCATACTCGGTCCCAACGACTTGGCGCGTGCCGAGGACGTGCGCCGCCACACCGGCGGACGATTGCCCGCAACGCTGACACGGCTTGGTTTTCTTTCGGAAACCGACCTGGTCGAAATCCTTTCCGCGATCACGGGTCGCGCCATCGCCGGCCGCGACGATTTCCCCGCCACTCCGATAGCGATCGAGGGGCTGAACCGGCGCTTTCTCGCCCGTCACAGCATCGTTCCGCTTGCGCTGGACGCCGGTCGGCTGACCGTGGCTATGGCCGATCCGGAGGACGACGACGCGATCGAGGCGCTGCGCTTCGCCGCGGACGCCGACACGGTCGAGCCGATGCTCGCCACTTTCTCCGATATCGAGACGGCGCTGGGCGCGGAAGCGTTCGACGAGGACGATGCCGCCCCCTTCGACGCAATGTCCGGTGCCGGATCGATCGAGGATATGGAACGGCTGCTGGAGGGCGAATCCGACGCGCCGATCATCCGGCTGGTCCAGCGCGTACTGACCAATGCGGTCAACCGCCGCGCATCCGACGTGCATATCGAACCGATGGCCCGCTATCTTTCGGTGCGCTACCGCATCGACGGACGGCTGATCGAGATCGAACGCCACCCGGACAGCGTCGCCGGCCCGATCGCATCGCGTGTAAAAGTGATGGCCGGACTCGACATCGCCGAATCGCGTCTCCCTCAGGACGGCCGGCTCAAATTGACGGTACGCGGCCGCGACGTCGACGTCCGTGTCGCGACGTCGCCGATCGCCTATGGCGAAAGCATCGTGATGCGGCTGCTCGGCCGCAGCGAGGTGCCGCTGGATCTCGACCGGCTGGGGCTGCCGCAATCGGCGCTCGCCAAACTCCAGCGTGCACTCGACCGCCCGCATGGCATCATCCTGCTGACCGGCCCCACCGGCAGCGGCAAGACGACGACGCTCTACGCCGCGATCAACCGGCTGCGACGCCCCGAGGTGAAGATCCTGACGGTCGAGGATCCGGTGGAAGTGCTGCTGGAGGGGATCAATCAGGTCCAGGTGCGTGCCGAGATCGGCCTGAGCTACGCCGCGACGCTGCGCGCCTTTCTTCGCCAGGATCCGGACATTCTGATGATCGGCGAAATCCGCGATCACGAAACCGCGGAGATCGCGATGCGCGCGGCGCTGACCGGCCATCTGGTGCTCTCGACGCTGCACACCAACAGCGCGCTCGGCGCCTTCACCCGACTGGCCGATATCGGCATCGAACCCTATCTGACCGCCTCCACCGTGATCTCGACGATCGCGCAGCGATTGATCCGCGCGCTGTGCGCCGACTGCCGGACGCCGCGCGCGCCCAGCGACGCGGAACGCGACATCTTCATCCAGGCGGGCATGGCGGCACCGGCGCAGATCCACGATCCGGCTGGCTGCCCACGATGCGACCAGAGCGGCTTTCGCGGGCGCACGCCGCTGATCGAGGTCCTCGAGGTCGATGACAGGCTGCGCCAGCATATCCGCGACGGGAACACCGAATCGCTGACCAGCGACGACCGATCGGGGGAAACGCTCTACGATCACGGGCTGGCACTGGTCGCGGCGGGCCGCACCACATTGGTCGAAGTCCAGCGCGCGGTGCAGCTGGGATGACCGAATATCGATGCCTGGTCCTGTCGGCGGAAGGCCGAAGTGCCTGGCGCGTCGTCGATGCGCTGAGCGAGCAAAAGGCGATCGCGCATCTGCTGGCGGACGGTGTCACGCCGATCGAGATCAAGACCGGCCGGATGGGCCTGTTCGAGCGGCTGAACCAGCCGATCCGGATCGGCCGGTCGCTTGGAATCGGCGAGCAGTCGCTGATCCTGACCCAGCTTGCCATGCTCATCCGCTCGGGCCTGCCGGTCGATCGATCGATCGACCTGCTGCGCGAACAATCGATCAAGCCCGCTCAGCGCGACCTGCTGGCGCAGATGCTGGCCCAGGTCCGCTCCGGGCATGGCCTGGCACAGGCGCTGGCGCGGCAAAAGGCGTTTCCGGACTATGTGATCGGCGTCATCCGTTCCGCCGAACGATCGGGCAATCTCGGCGACGCACTGCAAGCCGTGGCACAAAGGCTGACCGCCGTCGCGACGACCCGGCGCCAGCTGGTGACGGCGCTCACCTATCCCGCCGCCGTGCTGACCGCGACGATATTGGCACTGGTGCTGGTCCTGACCGTCGTCGTCCCGCAGTTCGAACCGGTCTTCCTGGGCGAGGAGGCGCGGCTGCCCGCGCTGACCCGCGCCGTCCTCGCGCTGGCGGCGGTGGTGAACCAATATGGCTTCGTCCTGCTGGCAATGCTGGCGGCATTGCCGCTGGCGGGCATGATCGCGCTGCGTTCACGCGTCGGCGGTGCCGTGATCGAGCGCTATCGCGACCATATCCCCGGCCTGGGCCTGCGCGACCAATATCTGGCGGCGCAGTTCACGGGCGTGCTGGGCACGCTCATCGAAAACGGCGTCGCGGTGGTGAAGGCCCTGCCGCTGGCGCGATCGACCATCGGCAGCCGCCGCTGGCAGCGCCATATCGAGGATGTCGAGCAGCGCGTGCGCGAGGGTTTCAGCCTGTCGCGCGCGCTGGCGGCGGGCAGCTTCGTACCGCGCACCGCCGTCCGCCTGATCGAGGTGGGCGAGCGATCGGGCGGCCTGGCCGATACCTGCCTGAAGGCAAGCATGATCATGGGCGACGCGGCCAAGGCCCGGATCGAGCGGATCGTGACGCTCGCCAATCCGATCGCGATCGTCGTGCTGGGCGGGGTGGTCGCAACGCTGGTGGCGGGCGTGATGCTCGGAATATTCGCGCTGGGAGATTTTGCGGAATGAGCTTGGAAACGCGCGACATGCCAGGAAAGGCCGGAGAGCGCGGCTTCACCCTGATGGAGATGCTGGTCGTGCTCGTCGTGATCGGGCTGATCGCGGCAGTCGCCATCCCGCAGGTGATGGGCCTGCTGGAAAGCGCCAAGCACAAGGCCGCGAAGATCCAGCTCGAAACGCTGACGCAGAGCCTCAATTTCTACCAGCTCGACATGGACGGCTATCCGACCACCGAGCAGGGGCTGGCCGCACTGTGGACGAGCCCGGCGGACGCGCCGGCATGGAACGGCCCCTATGTCCGCCAGGAACGCCAGTTGCTCGACCCATGGGGCAAGCCTTTCGTCTATCGATCGCCGGGAACGGGCCGCCCCTATGAGCTGGTGACGCTGGGCGCGGACGGCGTGGAAGGGGGCACGGGCGATGATGCCGACCTTAGCGCCATCAAATAATCGCAGGGCCGGATTCACCTTGATCGAACTGCTCGTCGTCCTGGCGGTCCTCAGCCTGCTCGCCGTCATCTTCGTGCCGAATATCGGCCGTCCATCGGCGGGGATCGTCCGCCAGCAGGACAGCGCGAAGCTGGCCGACGCGCTGAAACGCGCGCGCGCGGACGCCTTCGCGAAGGGCTCGGCCGCATCGGTCGATCCCGCCAAGATCATTCCCGGCGCCACATATCGCCCCGCCCTGCCCGTCAGCGCGGACGGCGGCGCGCTGACATTCCATCCCGACGGATCGTCGACGGGCGGGCGCATCGAAAAGGACGGCATCGTGCTGGCCGAAATCGACTGGCTGACCGGAATCGCGCGCGATGGCCGATAGATGCCGCACGCACGATCAGGGATTCACGCTGGTGGAAGTGCTGGTGGCGCTTGTGGTCACCAGCCTGTTGCTGGCGATCGTCATGAATGCCGCGATCACGGCCAAGACACGGTCGGTGCGCGCCGCCGAGCGGGCCGCCGCGGTCCAGCTGGCCGGGACGCTGGCGACCGAACATGTGGTGGCCCCTTTCAGCCCGACCGAGGCGAAGGGGAAGGATGGCAGCCTGGCCTGGTCGGTCTCCGAACAGATCGTGGCAAGCGACCCGCGCGGATTCTTCATCCTGTCGGAGATCGTCGTGACGATCCGCAACGCCCAGGGTGCGCGCCTGTTCGTCGGCACGACGCGCAAGCTGAAGCCGGCACCCGGCCGATGAGGCGAGAGAACGGCTTCACTTTGGTCGAACTGCTCGTCGCGATGGTCGCCGGCGCGCTGCTGCTCGCCACGCTCAGCTGGAGCGTCGCATCGCTCGGGCGCGAGCTTCGCGCCGAACGCAGCGCCAAGCCGTTCGAGGAGATCCAGGCCATCGCCCCGATACTGACCGAACTGATCGAAAGCAGCCATCCGGTACGCCCTGGCGGCGCCGGCATCGTCGCCGAGCGCGACCGATATCAGGCGGTGACACGCGCACCCGCAGCGCTGGGCGCGGCGGGCCCGATGCGCATGACGCTGTCGGTCCGCCGCCTGACCGACGGCACGGCGCTGGAGATCGCGATGGCACCGGCCGATCTCGCCATACGGCTTTCCGCGGCGGTCACGCAGCCGCGCATCCTGGCCGCGCAGCTGGCCGATATCCGGATGGACTATCTGCCCGCCGACAAGCCCGATCTGCCACCCAGGCTGGTGACGATCCGATTCACCGACAGCAAGGGGCGCACCACCCGCATCGCCGCGGCGCCGAAACTGAACGCGCAGGCCGCCTGCCGTTTCGATCCGATCTCGATGTCATGCAGACCCTAGAGCATCTCCAGGAAAAATGGGCACCAGCCCTTCGGCCCGGAAGCGCGCCGGATATCGAGATGGGACGCCCGCTCGCCCCGGAGGACGAGTCCGTCCTGCCGGAAAGGATGCTGACGGCCGTTCGCGATTCCCGCCTGAGCCGGAACGCCGCGGCCATCTGGGCCTGGTGGGTGGAGGAGATGGCGGGCCTGGTCCCCGACCGGCTGCTGCGGCGCAAGCCGGCCCCCGCCGCGCAGATCCGGGTCGAGCGCGACCGCGTCGAGATCGAGCGAGTCGCGGACGGCATCGGCGAGCGCTTCATCGACGAACGACCGATCGCCGCGTTCGACGATCTGGGCTGGGCGGAACTGAACGCGTTGACCGAGGGCTGCCGCACCCGGCTGCTGATCGGTTCGCCCACGGCCCATTCGATGCGGCTGACCCTGCCCAAGGCCGCACGCGCACGGGTGCGCGCTGCCGTTGGGCTGCAATTGCACCAGGCATCGCCCATCGATCCCGAACTGCTGGAATGGACCGCGCAAATCGCGGGCGCGGGCGCCGATCATATCGACGTCCGCGTTGCGATGGTGCGTCGGCGCACCATCGACGAGCTGCGATGCCTGTTCGTCGAGAACGGCCTGGCCCTTCCCTCGATCGACGTCAAGACGCCCGATGGGCCGATATGCATCCTGAAGGCACGCAACCGCGGCGCGCGCAGCATGGCGAACCCGCAGCGCCTGGCGATCGCCGGATCCCTGGCGCTGATCGCGACGATTCCCTTCACCACGATCGCGGGCGCGAAGCTGCTGACCTCGATCACCGAGGGGCGCATCGCGGTATTGGAGCGTGAGATCCAGCCCAGGATCGAGGCGAATCGCCGCGCACGACAGGCGGAAACGGTGCGGCGGGCACTGCGCCCCATATCGTTGCGGCCAAGCGCGAGCGCGGCGATCGAGGAAGTCGCCGCATTGCTGCCGGCCAGCGCCTATCTGCGCGCGATCGAACAGGATGCGGGCCGCACCCTGAAGCTGACGATCGATGCCGGCGATTCCGGCGCGGTCGAAGCCGCGATCGCCAACGCAAAAACGCTGCGACGGGCGCAGGTGACCGATCAGACCGCCGGCGAGGAAGGGCGCACGATCATGACGGTGCAGGCCGCGCAATGATCGAGCAATTCTCCCCCTTCACGCGCAAGGTGCTGGCGGTCGGCATGCTGATCCTGGCGATCTTCGGGCTGATCGGCCTGGTGATCTCCCCCACCCTGTCGCTGCTGTCGACCAGCCTGTCCGAACTGGCCGATGCGCGTTTCGGGCTTGCCCGCGTCGAGGCGCTGCGCAACCAGCCGGTTGCCGAACCGGGCAATCCGGTGCCGCCCGGACTGCTGATCAAGGCGCCCAATGGCGACGCCGCGGCCGAACAGGCCATGGCGACGGTCAACGCGATCGTCGCGCGGACGCAGGTGCAAGTGACCGGATTGAGCGTGTTGCCGCCGGCCCAGAACGGAAATGGGCAGAACGGCAACGGACAGATCGCGCTGGCGATCGCGGTGAAGGGCGATCACGACGCGGTGCTGGCGTTCGTCAACGATATCGAACGCGCCGAGCCGATGCTGCGCTTTCGCGGCTGGTCCGTGACGGCGGACACCGCGCCCGCGACCGGCCAGCCTGCCGGCCTGATCCTGGACGGCGTGCTGATCGCCGGCTGGAGCAAGGGACAATGAGCCTGATCAAGAGCCATTGGCTGATCCTGGCCGGCGCGGGTGTGCTGGCGGCGGCGGTGCCGTACCGGTTGCTCACGCGCGCGCCCGATATGGTTTTGGAGACGCCGGACCTGATCGTGACTCCGTTCCGGGCGGATCCGATGCCGGCGCTGGGCCTGGCCTATTCGACGGGGCTGTTCACCCGCGATCGTATGCCGGTGGCCTCTGCCGCGGAGGCCCCTGCGACAAGCGCCGATGCGCAGCAGGCGTCACCGCCGCCGCCCGCCGCGGCGCCCGCGCTGGTCGGCATCGCCATGCGCGCGCGCGGACGCGGCGTCGCGCTGGTCAGGTTGGCGGACGGATCGACGGTTACCGCGGGGCCGGGCGATACCGTCGACGGCTGGCGCGTGGCCAGGATCGGGCAGGATCAGGTGACCTTTGCCCTGGGCGCCGAGACCCACGTCGCCACGCTCGATTTCAAGAACAAGACCGATGGATCGCCGCCGCCGTCGCCACCGGCATCGATCATGCCCCCACCCATACC
>NZ_JBYSZM010000045.1:0-51522 GCF_058787155.1 Sphingobium sp. FW305-3-2-15-F-TSA7
CCCTCATCGTCGCCCACCCCGCTTGAGCGTTCGCTGGCCTCGATCGTGCAGGGACTGGAGCTCGAACAGGCCGAGGCGGTTCCGTTGCCCGTTCCTGCGGAGCGCAAGCCGGCTGCAACCGCGACCGTCGCGGCGAAGGTCGCGGACGAGAAGCCCGACGACAGAAAGGCCGCTCTCGAAAAGAAGGCGGCCGACAAGAAAGCCGCGGACAAGAAAGCGGCCGACAGGAAGGAAGCCGACAGGAAAGCCGCCGAAAAGAAGGCCGCGGCGAAGCCGGATCCCAAAAAACTTCATCCCGAGCGGATCTGGGCGCAGATCGCGACCGGCGCGAGCAAGGGCGCGCTCGTCACCGACTATGGCAAGCTGGTCAAGAAGGCGCCGGCCGCGTTCAAGGGCATGACCGGCTGGAGCGTCCCATTCAAGGCGACGCGTCGCTTGCTCGTCGGACCGTTTCCGACCGCGAAAAAGGCGGATGAGTTCCTGAAGAAGGCGGGCATCACCGGATTCGCCTGGACGAGCCCGGCCGGCACGGAGATCGAAAAGCTCGGCGGACGATGAGGCACCGCGGATGAGCGTCCTCGCGCCCTATGCCGCCACGCCCGCAGCGAGCCGGGGGCGGATGCACCGCGAGGCGGATGGCGCCGCGCGTGGCCCGCGTGACGCGTTCCAGCGCGACCGCGACCGGATCATCCATTCGATCGCCTTTCGTCGGCTGCGCCACAAGACCCAGGTGTTCCTGGCGCCCGATGGCGATCATTTCCGCGTTCGGTTGACGCACAGCCTCGAAGTCGCGCAGATCGGGCGAACGATCGCGCGCTCGCTCGGCCTCAACGAGGATCTGACCGAGGCGCTGTGCCTGGCGCACGATATCGGCCATCCGCCATTCGGTCATGCCGGCGAGGATGCGCTGAAGGCCGCGACGCTGGCGCAGGGCGGCTTCGATCACAATGCCCATACGCTGCGCACCCTGATGCGGCTGGAGACGCCTTATCCGCGCTGGGACGGGCTGAACCTGACCTGGGAGACGCTGGAAGGGCTCGCCAAGCATAATGGTCCGATCCGGACGCCGGGCTGGGCGATGCGTGCGGCGGACGCCGAATTCCCGCTCGATCTTGATCGTTGGCCGTCGCTCGAGGCGCAGGTCGCGGCACTCGCCGACGACATCGCCTATGACAATCACGACATCGACGACGGCGTACGCGCCGGTCTGCTCGATATCGACCAGTTGCTCGCGGTGCCGTTGATTGCCGAAGGCTGGGCCGAGGTGACCGCGCGTTGCGAAGGATGCCCCCCGGATCGGCTGCGCGCCGAACTGGTGCGCGTGCAGATCGGGCGGATGGTGAACGACCTGATCGCCGAAACGCAGCGACGGATCGCCGAATCCGGCGTGACGAGCGTCGATGACGTCCGCGCCGCCGGACGCGCGCTGGTCGGCTTTTCGATCGGCATGCGCGACGGCGAGCGTGCGCTGAAGCGCTTCATGTACGCCAATCTCTATCATCATCCGAGCCAGCTCGCCGCGGCGTCGGCGGCGCGTCACGTCGTTTCCGGCCTGTTCGCGGCCTATCGGGACGATCCCACGCATATGCCGGCGGAATGGCTGGCGACCCTGCCGGCCGAAGAGCCTGGACGCAGCCGCCACATCGCCGATTTCGTGGCCGGAATGACGGACCGTTACGCGATCAAGCGCTATCGCGAGGTCGTCGGCCCGATGGATATGCCGGACGGTTTCTGAAACGCGACGAAATCGCGTTCTGACAAACTTTTGAGGTCACGCGGGCGTAGACTCATGCGGTCGCCGATCGTTCGACGAGGCAATGATGGAATATGCGATCGCCCAGAACCGTTTCGGGCTCGGTGTTCGGCCGGACGATGAGTCTCCGGTCGATCCGAGGGCCTGGCTCAGGAACCAGCTTCGGCGTTTCGAGCCACGTCCCGTCGCATTGGCGGATATCCCGACACGCGGGGATGTCGCTTCGGCCTTTGCCAACTATCTGCAGGAAATTCGCGCGCGTGGCATGAGCAGGCAGGAGCCTGCACCGAAGCCTATGACGGACATGACGGCGAAACCCATGGCCGGCGTCGAGAAACAGACGCGGCAACATGTCCGGCAGGCGGCGCGCAGCCAGTATATGGTTGAAGTCGGCGCGCGCATGCGCGCGGCATTGGTCAGCCAGACTCCGTTCGCCGAGCGGCTGGTGCATTTCTGGGCCAATCATTTCGCGGTGTCGGTCGACAGGCTGGCGACGACCGGCCTGGCCGGTCTGCTCGAATTCGAGGCGATCCGGCCCAATCTGCTCGGCAGCTTCGCCGATATGCTGCTTGCGGTCGAACAGCACCCGGCAATGCTGCTTTATCTCGATCAGGCGCAGTCGATCGGTGCGGCATCGATGCTGGGCAGTCAGGTTTCGGCGCGCGGTGGCCGACAGGTCGGTCTGAACGAGAATTTGGCGCGCGAGATACTGGAACTGCACACGCTGGGGGTCCGCACCGGATATCTGCAACAGGACGTGACCGAGTTCGCGCGGGCGCTGACCGGCTGGACGGTGGCGGGACTCACGCGTGGTCCCGCCGCACGCCTGGCCGACCTGATCGGGGAGCCAGGTATGTTCGTCTTTGCTGACCGACTGCACGAGCCGGGCGTGCGGACGATCATGGGCAGGCAATATGCGCAGCAGGGCGAGGGGCAGGCGCGCGCCGTTCTGGAGGATCTGGCGGTCCATCCGGCGACGGCGCGGCATATCGCAACGAAGCTTGCCCGCCATTTCGTCACGGACGATCCGCCGCCGGCGCTCGTCGCGCGCTTGGCCGCGGCGTTCACCTCCTCGCGCGGCGATCTGCCGACTCTCTACGCCGCACTGATCGATGCACCGGAAAGCTGGGCGCCGGACGCCGCCAAGTTCAAGACGCCATGGGACTGGGGCGTCTCGGCGTTGCGCGCGTTGGGTGCGCAGACCATCGATGACAAGGTGGCAATGGCGATGATGCAGCAACTCGGCCAGCCGGTCTGGCGGCCTGGCTCACCCGCGGGTTGGGAGGACGTGGCAGCAAGCTGGCTGGGCCCCGACGCGCTTCTGCGCCGGGTCGAGGTCGCCGAGCGGTTGGCGCGCCGTGCGGGGGAGGCGGGAGATCCGCGGGCGCTCGCAAGCCGCCTGCTGCCGGGAACGCTGAGTCCATCGACGGCCCAGGCGATTGCCCGGGCCGACAGTCCGGGCCAGGGCCTCGCGCTTTTGCTCGTCGCACCGGAATTCCTTCGGAGATAGCAATGATCGACCGGCGTAGATTGATCGGATCGGCGGCATTTTGTGCGGGCATGTTCGCATTCGCACCGCGAATCGCCTTTGCAAGCGCAGCGACCGACCAGCGTTTCGTCTTCATCATCCAGCGCGGGGCCGCCGATGGGCTGGCGATGGTGGCGCCAGTCGGTGATCCGGCTTATGCCGCCGCGCGCGGTGTATTGGCCGAGCTGGGCGGAGCGGCGAAACTCGACTCGACATTCTCGCTGCATCCGGCGCTTGCCGAAACCGCCAGCCTCTATGCTGCAGGCGAGGCACTGTTCGGCCATGCGCTTGCATCCGGCTATCGTGACCGATCGCATTTCGACGGACAGAATATTCTCGAGACCGGTGGTCGCTCCGCCTATGCCGAGAAGACGGGGTGGATGAACCGGCTGGCGGCGATGCTGCCCGACGGAGAGGGAAAGGCACTGGCGATCGCACAGGCGGTGCCAATGGCTTTGCGCGGTCCCATCGAAGTGGCGAGCTACGCGCCTTCGGCATTGCCGAGTGCGTCAGAGGATCTGCTGATGCGTGTCGGTGCGCTCTATAAGGGGGATGCCAAATTCCATGCGCTATGGCAGAGCGCGATGCAGACGCGGATGCTGGCTGGCGATCTTGCCGGTGAGAAGGGCCGTGCCGGCCGCGCGACCGGCGCGCTCGCCGCTCGGCTGATGGTGCCGGCCGATGGCGCACGGCTCGTCATGATCGAAACCGGCGGCTGGGACACGCATAGCGGCCAGAATGCGCGGCTGGCGCTTCAGCTTGGGGGGCTCGACGCCATGGTCGCCGCGTTGAAGGCCGGATTGGGGCCGGTCTGGACGAAAACCATGGTCCTCGTGGCCACCGAGTTCGGCCGCACCGTGGCGGCTAACGGCACGGGCGGGACCGATCACGGTACGGGGGCTGCGGCAATGCTGTTCGGCGGTGCGGTCAAGGGCGGCCATGTGGTCGCCGACTGGCCCGGCCTGCATGCGGGCGCACTTTACGAAGCACGCGACCTTCGCCCGACCGGCCAGATCGAAGGGTTCGTGGCTGGTGCGCTGGCCAGTCACTACGGACTTGAGCCGATCCGCGTCGCGCGGTCTCTCTATCCCACCATTGCGGGCCTGAAGCCGGTGGACGGGCTGGCGAGGGCATAGCGCTCCGCCGGCCCGCCCATCTGGATTCAGCGCGAAGCCAACGTTGTGGCGTTGTCGATGCGCTCGACTTCGCTCAGGCGGAACTCGACGGTCTTGCCTGCGCTGGTGCCGCGGACACGGCCATTGCTGACGATGAGGCGGAACGAGTCGGCGCCGGGATAGCGCTTGCCCGCGATGATCTTGGCCTTGCCCGCGTCGCGCGCGGTGAACACATAGGTAAAGCCGTCATGTTCGAAGCGCGTCTGTTCGGGCTGGGCCAGCGCGACGGCGGGCACGGCAAGGGCGAATGCGGCGATGGCAGCGGTCACGAACTTCGTCATTTGTCGTCCTCCATGTTGAAGGCCGATCAGCACCCCGTTCTGTTCTGTGGCGGATCATGCAGGGCAATGGCGCGATTCCCGATCGCAAATGACGCCTGGGCGATTGCGTTCCACGCATGTCTGCGCCGCGTCGATCGGGCGCAAGGATGGACGCCCGACGGTGAACTCCGCTATGGGCGCACGCTTGCCGCAACCAAAGGTTGATCTGTGACACTTTACGCCCGTTTCGCCGCGCATATCGATGCGGTGCTCGACACGCTCACTGCCGCCGGGGATCTTCCGCAGGGGCTGGAGCGACGCGCCGTGACGGTCGAGCCGCCGCGCGATCCCTCCCATGGCGATCTGGCGACCAACGCCGCGATGGTGCTTGCCAAGCCGGCAGGGACGAATCCGCGCGCGCTGGCGGAGAAGATCGCGGCGGGGCTGGGTGCGATCGACGAAGTGGCATCGGCGGAGATCGCCGGACCGGGCTTCATCAATCTGCGCCTGCACGATGCCGTGTGGCGCGACGAGCTTCAGGCGATCGCGGCGGCTGGCGACGATTATGGTCGTTCCACGATGGGCGCTGGCGTCACCGTCAATGTCGAATATGTCTCGGCCAATCCCACCGGTCCCATGCATATGGGCCATTGTCGCGGCGCCGTTGTCGGCGATGCGCTGGCGACGCTGCTGCAATATGCCGGCCACCGGGTGATCCGCGAATATTATGTCAACGATGCCGGCGGGCAGGTGGACGTGCTCGCCCGCTCGGCGCATCTGCGTTACTGCGAAGTGCTGGGCATCGAGATCGGCGAGATCCCCGAGGGGCTCTATCCGGGCGACTATCTGATTCCCGTCGGTGAGCGGCTGGCGCAGGAATTCGGCCCGACCTATGCCGATGCGCCCGAAAGCGAGTGGCTGGCGCTGTTCCGCGAGCGCGCCGTCGATGCGATGCTGGAGATGATCCGCGCCGATCTGGCGCTGCTCGGCATCCACCACGACCTGTTCTCGTCGGAGGCAGCACTCCAGGCGGCGGGCAAGCCCGAGGCGGCCGAGGCATGGTTGCGCGCACGCGACCTGGTCTATGACGGCGTGCTCGAGGCACCCAAGGGCGAAACGCCCGAGGATTGGGAACCGGTCGAACTGCCGCTGTTCCGCTCGACGCGCTTCGGCGACGATCAGGATCGGCCGATCAAGAAATCGAACGGGCAATGGACCTATTTCGGGGCCGATCTCGCTTATCATTTCCAGAAGGCGCAAACGGCCGATCAGCTCATCGACATCTGGGGCGCCGACCATGCCGGCACGGTGAAGCGCATCCAGGCCGCCGTCGCGGCGCTGACCGAAGGCAAGACGCGGTTCGACGTCAAGCTGGTCCAGATGGTGCGGCTGTTGCGCGCGGGCGAACCGGTGAAGATGTCCAAGCGCTCGGGCAATTTCGTGACGCTTGCCGATATGGTCGGCGAAGTGGGCAAGGATGTGGTCCGCTTCACCATGCTCACCCGCAAGGCCGATGCGCAGATGGACTTCGATTTCGCCAAGGTGGTCGAGGCGTCGAAGGACAATCCGGTCTTCTACGTCCAATATGCCCATGCCCGGATTCGTTCGGTGAATCGCAAGGCCGAGGAGGCCGGCATCGCGATCGGCGTCGCCGACCTGTCCCGCCTTGATACGGACGAGCTGACTGTGGTGAAGCTCGCGGCGCAGTTCCCGCGCATCGTCGAGGCCGCGGCGCTGGCCCGCGAACCGCATCGGATCGCATTCTATCTCTTTGATCTGGCTGCATCTTTCCATGCGCTCTGGAATATGGGCAATGATCGGCCGGATCGGCGCTTCCTGTTGGTGGACGATCCGGAAACCACATCTGCGAGGCTTTTCTTAGCCAATGCGATCGGGCAGATTGTCCGCAATGGTCTCGCCATCATGGGCGTTAAGGCCGTCGAGGAGATGCAGTGATGACCGACACCGACCGCGAAGGCTTGCAGCTTTCCGAGGAGGATCGCCTGCCCTGGCTCGAAGCCGTCGAGGATGCCGACGAGGATGAAGGCATTTCCCCGGCGAAGCTGGCGGGTGGTGTGATCGGTGCGCTCGTCGCGCTCGGCGTCGTCATTGCGGGCGTCTGGTGGATCAAGGATCGCAACGCCCAGCCCGATGGTGACGGCACGCTGATCGCCGCCGCCGAAGGCGATTACAAGGTGAAGCCGGACCAGCCGGGCGGAATGAAGGTGGAAGGCGAAGGCGATTCGTCCTTCGCGACCAGCGAAGGCGCCGAAGCGACGGGCAAGATCGACACCAGCGCGGTCCCCGAGGCACCGGTGGCTGGCGGTCGTGCGCCCGCCAAGCCTGCGGTCGAGCGCCCCGTGGCGGGCGGTCCCGCAGCGACCGTCAAGGTGGCGAACGGCGGCAAGATGCCGGCGCCCGCGGCAAAGCCCGCGCCTGCGCCGAAGCCCGTGGCGGGCCCCGCCGGGTCGACGATCCAGCTCGGCGCATATGGCAGCGAGGCGATCGCCAATCAGAGCTGGACGGCCATGAGCAAGCGTTTCGCCTTTCTGGCGCCGCTCGCGAAGACGATCACGCCGGTGAAGGTGGGGGACAACACTTTCTATCGCCTGCGCGTCGATGCCGGCTCTGCCGGCCAGGCTTCTTCGCTGTGCGGCAAGCTCAAGGTCGCCGGCGAGAACTGCATCATCGCGACGAACTGAGCGAATCGATGAAGCCGGTCATCTTCGGTCTTGCCGGCGAGACGCTGAGCGCGGACGAGCGCGCGCTGTTCGCCGCTGCCCGGCCCGCCGGCTATATCCTGTTCAAGCGCAATATCGCCGACCGCGATCAGCTCCGCCGGCTGACCGACGATCTGCGCACGCTCGACGGACGCGCGGCGCTGCCGATCCTGATCGACCAGGAGGGTGGGCGTGTTGCGCGGATGCAGCCGCCGGTCTGGCCCGCATTCCCGGCCGCCGGCGCGCCGTTCGGTGCGCTCTATGATGTTGCGCCCGCATCGGCGATCGAGGCGGCGCGCGCCAATGCCGAGGCGCTGGCGATCGTGCTGCGTGAATCGGGGATCACCGTCGATTGCCTGCCGCTGCTCGATGTCCGCCAGCCGGGCGCACACGACATCATCGGCGACCGGGCGTTCGGCAGCGATCCGATGCGGGTGGCGGCACTCGGCTGCGCGGTGCTCGATGGATTGCGGCGCGGTGGTTGTGTCGGCGTGGTCAAGCATATGCCGGGCCATGGTCGCGCCGTGGTGGACAGCCATCTCGAATTGCCCGTGGTCGATGCCGAGGCGGAAGCTTTGGAGACCGATCTGGCGCCGTTCGTGTCGCTGAAATCGGCGCCGATGGGGATGACCGCCCATGTCGTCTATACCGCCTGGGATGCGGAGCAGCCCGCGTCGATGTCGCCCCATGTCATCAGCGAGATCATCCGCGGGCGGATCGGCTTCGACGGTTTCCTGATGTCCGACGATATCGACATGAAGGCGCTGAAGGGCAGCGCGTCCGAGAAAGCGGCGGCAGTGGTGGCGGCCGGGTGCGACGCGGCGCTCGACTGCTGGGGGCGGTTCGACGAGATGGCCGCGATCGTCGAGGCGCTCGGCGATATGCCGGCGGCGTCGCTTGCGCGGCTCGAACGTGCAATGGCGACAATCGCGGGCGACGCGCCCATGGGCGATTTCGCGACCCTGGTCGAGAAACGGGACGCATTGCTGGCCTATGCGTGAATCCTCGCCCGTCGGCGGGCGGGGGAGTCGACTTTGCCGGACTCTCGCGGTTACTCTCCGGCGATGAATCCGTACGAGGATCTTTTCGAAGAGGCGCCGCATGCGAGCGCCGACACGCTCACCCTGACGCTGGACAGCTGGGAGGGGCCGCTCGATCTGCTGCTGTCGCTCGCGCGCGTCCAGAAGGTCGACCTGCGCGAAATCTCGATCCTCGCGCTCGTCGAGCAATATCTGACGTTCCTGAGCGAGGCGAAGGCGCTCAAGCTGGAGATCGCCGCCGATTATCTCGTGATGGCGGCGTGGCTCGCCTATCTCAAATCCTGCCTGTTGCTGCCGCGCGATGTGGAGGCCGATCCGTCGCCCGAGGAACTGGCGTTGCGGCTCCAGCTTCGTCTCCAGCGGCTCCACGCGATGCGTGACGCCGGCGCCCGGCTGGTGGGCCGCGACCGGCTGGGCCGTGACGTCTTTCCGCGCGGCGCGCCGGAGGGGTTGCGCGCGATCCGCAAGAGCCTGTGGCAAGCCGAGCTTTACGAACTGATTTCCGCCTATGGTGCGGTGAAGGCGCGCACGGCGCCCGTCTATCACCATGTCGCGCGCCGCGCGGTGATGACGCTCGATGAAGCGTTGCAGCGCGTCGAACGGCTGATCGGCGAGACGATCGACTGGACCGAGATCGGCCGCTTCCTGCCCGACGGACTCGATGGCAGCATGCAGCGCTCGGCACTTGCCTCGAGCTTCGTCGCGGCACTCGAACTGGCGCGGCAGGGGCGTGTCGAGATGCAGCAGGCCGCACCGTTCGCGCCGCTCTATCTGCGGGCGCCATCATGAATCCGCCAGACGATCTGGCGCGCGCGGTCGAAGCCGCGCTGTTCGCCGCGGATCAACCGCTCGGCATCCCGGAACTGCGCGCGCATGTCGGCGATGTCGCCGATCTCAAACAGGTGCTCGAGACGTTGCGCCAGGATTATGCCGGGCGCGGCATCGAACTGGTCGAGCGCGGCGGACGCTGGCATTTCCAGACCGCGCCCGATCTTGCCCATATCCTGCGAAGGGAACGCGAAGAGCCGCGCAAGCTGAGTCGTGCCGGCATCGAGACGCTGGCGATCATCGCCTATCACGAGCCGGTCAGCCGGGCGGAGATCGAGGCGATCCGCGGCGTGCAGATCTCGAAGGGCACGCTGGACGTATTGATGGAGGCAGGTTGGGTGCGCCCCGCCGGCCGTCGTGAAGTGCCGGGGCGGCCGCTAATCTATGCGACTACCCCCGACTTTCTCACGCATTTCGGGCTCGAAAGTCGCCGGGACCTCCCCGGGATCGACGATCTGCGTGCGGCGGGACTGCTCGATCCGATCGATCTGGCGATGGCTGAATTCGATCTTTCCCAAGGCGCGCTGGAAAGCACCGACGAGAGCGAGTAAAGGGGGCCGGAATCGAGGAGATTTGTCATGGGTTTCGGGTCCCCGATCCATTGGATCGTGTTGCTTCTTGTGGTCGTCCTGCTGTTCGGCAGCGGCCGCGTTTCCAGCCTGATGGGCGACGTCGCCAAGGGCATCAAGAGTTTCCGCAAGGGCATGGCGGAGGATGATGAAGCCAAGCCGCAGTCGCGGATCGATACGCCGCGCGTCGTTGATGCCGCGCCTGAGCGTGATGCGCGCCCGGTGAGCGAGGATCGGCCCTGAGCCGGGCCGTTGATGCTGAAGATCACTTAAGAGCCTGACCGCGCTGTGAGGTGGGGTGCGGTCGCGCTTCCACCTCAACCGATCCGGCTCTGCAGCAAGCCGCGCGAAATGTGAATCGCACGCCTAGCTGCAGGTTTTTGTGATCGCATCGCTTGGCGCGGAAAACCGGTTCCCACTTTTCCGCGCGATGCTTTAGAAAGTCGCCATGTTCGATATCGCCCCAACCGAATTGCTGCTCTGCGCGCTCGTCGCGCTGGTGGTGATCGGACCCAAGGACCTGCCCAAGGCGATGCGCGTGGTCGGCCATTGGGTCGGCCGGGCGCGGGGGATGGCGCGCCAGTTCCGCTCCGGCTTCGACGCGATGGTCCGCGAGGCCGAGCTGGACGAGATGGAAAAGAAATGGGCGGCGGAGAATGAGCGCATCATGCGCGAGCATCCGCCCGAGCCTTCACCCGAAACCCAGCCTGAATCCCCCGTTGCCGCGCCGGCAGAGGCCGAAGCAGTGCCCGATTCCGACACACCAGCGACAGACATGCCTGCACCGATCCCGCCGACAACATCCATCGGGCCGCCAAACGAGCCTGCGCCGCCGCCGGTGGAATCGGCTACGCCCCCCCAGCAGACAGAAGCGCCGAAATCCAACGGACAGCTCGATCTCGGCCTGGGCGGCACGCCTGCGGATTCCAAGCCATGAAGGAGATCGACGAGAGCCGCATGCCGCTGCTCGATCACCTGATCGAACTGCGCCGCCGTCTGCTGTGGAGCGTTGCGGCGCTGGGTGTCGCTTTTGCGGTCTGCCTGTATCTGGCCGAGCCGATCTTCGCCTTTCTGGTCCAGCCGCTGCTCAAGGCAGGGCAGGGCAAGCTGATCTACACCGACATTTTCGAAGCGTTCTTCGTGAATCTGAAAGTGGCGCTGTTCGCATCGTTGATGCTGTCGTTTCCGGTGATCGCGACACAGATCTGGCGGTTCGTGGCGCCGGGCCTCTATTCGAACGAGAAGCGCGCCTTTCTGCCGTTTCTGATTATGACGCCGGTGCTGTTCCTGAGCGGCGCGGCGCTGGCCTATTATTTCGCGATGCCGGTCGCGCTGCATTTCCTGCTCGGCTTCGAGGGCAATGTCGGGGGCGTGGAACAGGAAGCATTGCCGGCGATCGGCAATTATCTGAGCTTCGTCACCAAATTCCTGTTCGGCTTCGGTGTCGCATTCCTGCTGCCGGTGCTGCTGATGCTGCTCGAGCGTGCGGGCATCGTCACCCGTCAGCAGCTCGCCTCCGGTCGACGCTATGCGATCGTTGGCGCTTTTGCCATCTCGGCGGTGCTGACTCCGCCCGACGTTGTCTCGCAGCTCCTGCTCGCCATCCCGCTGGTGCTGCTTTACGAATTGGCGCTGATTGCGATCCTGTTTACCGAACGCCGTCGGGTGAAGGCGGCAGCGGCGGCGGACTCCGAATAGGCAAGGGACGCGTCAGGCCGGCTGGCCCGGCGCGCCCTTGATGTTCGAAATCGACTTATTTCGCTGCTTTTTCGACGGTATTGCCAACCGATTTCACGTCGCGGCCGGCGCCTTCGATGGTGTTGCAGGCGCTGACGAGAAGCGTGCCCACCAGCAGGGCGGCGCCAAGATATTTGCGGACCATGATCTTTCTCCGATGAGGGCGCATCGTATCGATGCTGCGCTGGTAAAAATGCGCAGACGACGGATTCGGTTCCGCAACGATCGGCACGGCTGACCGTCCGATCGCCTATTCCGGATTGTTCGATATGATGTGCGGGGTGTTCTGGACGATTTAGGCCCGGACATGCCACCGGGGGGGAGGGGGTTGGCATGTCCGGGCCCGTGTCTTGGATAGCGAGAGCGGGGGGGCAAAAGGTCACTATCCGAACTTCAAAACGGACGTGAAAAACAAAGGTTCCAGGAAAATCGTATTTTTCGACGTTTTTTTTTGAAGCAAAAAAAGACGAGAAAAATCAGTCTGTTTCCTCGGCCGTCTCGCCAATGACGGTGATTTGGATCGAGAATTCTCCGCCTTCCCGGTCGCGTTCGAGTGGTGAACGGAGCTGTCGCGACAAGCCTTCGAGCACGCGACCGAAGCGGTTCTCCATGCGCAGGACCAGATCGGGAGTCTCGATCAGTGCGGAAGACGTGACCGAGAGAAGCGCATTATGCGCCGAGGCGGGGACGAGCCTGATCACGATCGTCGCGCGAGGGTCGGTGAGCAGCGAGAGTTCGATGAGCTCGGTGAGCAGGAACGCGACGGAAACGGCAACGTCCTGGTTCGTATAGCAGGGGCAGATATCGACGCCGATCGGCGGGACGGGGTCGCCTTCCCGCACCGAGCCGCGGATATTCTGCGCCAATTCGCCGACCAGGGCGCGCAAGCTGACGCCGCGATTCTCCTCCAGTTCCGCATAATGATTGCGGTGGACGACGGCGAGCGCGTCCACCCGGCGTTGGATCGAGGCATAGGCGCGGACCACGTCGGGCTGGAGCTGGCCCCGCGCGTGGAGGTTGATCAGGCTGGCGACGACCTGCAGGTTGTTCTTGACCCGGTGATGCACCTCCCGGGTCAGGCGTGTCTGGCGAGCAAGGCCCGCGGCAAGCTCCGCATCGTGCCTGGAGATCATTTCGGTGATGTGGCGAAAGGTTTCGCTGAGTTGGCGGAGTTCCTGTGCCGAGGTCTCCATGCCGCGCGGCGGGGCGATGATCTCGCCGGGCTTGTAGCCCGATACCGTTCGTTCGAGCTGGCGTAGCGGACGGATCAGCATCCTGTTCACCACGAACCAGCCGATGAGTGCGGCCGCGGCCCACATGACCAGCGGGAGCATGATCGACAGGATCTCGACCGCGCTGAACGGCGTGCGCGGCGTCGTGATCTCGGCATTGAGACCGGTGGCGCCGACGGGGGTGGCCATCGTCTCATAGCCGGCGAAGCCCGCGCTCGGCGTCACGTCGATCAGTGGAAGCGTCTTGCCTTCGCTGGTGAGCGAAAGCGCATATGGGACGGGCGACGAGTCCGATGCGATAGCGGCGGCCATTGTCTGGTCGGAATAACGCAATACGCCGACGACCCCACCGGAGACCGGCACCACGATATCGAGCGCATCCGTGCTCAGTTCGTAGCTGGGCGGGGCGTCCGAATCGAACCCAAGCATGCTCGGCCGGACCGGTGTGAAGCCCGGCGACGCACACCAGGGCGCGGATGCGGTCTCGAATAATGCGAATTGCGGCATCCGTCTGGATTGCGCGGCAAGGATTTCGGTGAAGCGGGCGCAGCGGTCTATATCGTCGGGATCGGTCGACGCGCTGCGCATCGTGGCGCGCGCGAGCGAAGCGTCGGAGGCCCAGGAGGATGCGAGTCGGCGCGCATTCTCGTTCAGCGCGATCCGGATCTGCGCCCGTTTCTCGAGATCTGCGGTGCGGCTCGACTGCAATGTGGCGAGAAAAGCGATCAGGCCCAGCGGCAACAGCGCCAGGCTGAGGATCAGGAAAACGCGAAAGCCCGTCGAACGATTGATGAAGAGGAGCCGGCCTGGCACGCGGCCGGGCTTCTCCTCATCCTGATCTAGCGTGAACACATGCGATCAGCCGAGCTTGCCCAGCAGATCCAGCATTTCCTGGGGGACCGATTCGTCGATGGTTTTCTGATAGATAGAGCGTAGTGCCTCGCCGACGATAGGATTCTTGCCGCCAGACGTCTTGCCCTTCGACTTTGCCTTGCTCGTTGGCTCGCGAGCCACAGCCACTTTTTCTGTTTTTTTTCCTGACGCCACCGGTGATCCATTCCCCCCTGAAGATCTCGATCAACACACAAATGCCGTCATAGCGGCATAAAAGCCGATCCGGCGCGCGCCGGTCGGGCACCGGTATATTTTACGGCCCGCGCATGAAACAAAAAAACGCCTCGATAGTTCCACAACCGACGCGGAAGAGTCGTTTTTTTGCGTTCGGGGGCCGGGGGTTGCCAAGCCCTGTCCGTCAAATCACAAGGTCAGTCCCTAGAGGAGCTTCCTATCGATGTCGCTTGGACAACAGCTTGCGCCCCATCTTCCCTTTCTTCGCCGCTACGCGCGTGCGCTGACCGGCAGCCAGAATCATGGCGATGCCTATGTGCGCGCGGCGCTCGAGGCGATCGTCGATGCCCCGGATCAATTTCCCCGCGACGTCGATCCCCGGCTCGGGCTCTACCGAACGTTCCAGGCGATCTGGAGCTCGACCAATCTGGACGAGCCGGATCTGGTCAAGGATCGCGGATCCGATATGCCGGAGGCGATCGCGCAGGCCAGGCTGGCCGCGGTGACGCCGCGTTCGCGCCAGGCGTTGCTGCTGACCTCGATGGAGGGTTTTTCCAACGAGGATGCCGCCTATCTGATCGAAGCCACACCCGCCGAGATCGAGGCCCTGGTCGGCGAGGCCCTTTCGGAGATCGAGCGGCAGACGCGTGCCGATGTGCTCATCATCGAGGATGAGCCGATCATCGCGATGGATATCGAGACGATCGTCCGCGATCTCGGCCATGACGTGACGGGCGTTGCCGTCACGCGCGACGAAGCGGTGGCGCAGGCGCGGGCGCGGCGCCCCGGCCTGGTGCTGGCCGACATCCAGCTCGCCGACGACAGCAGCGGCATCGACGCGGTGAAGGACATCCTCGCCGAATTCAGCGTGCCGGTCATCTTCATCACCGCATTTCCGGAGCGGTTGCTCACCGGTGAACGGCCCGAGCCGACCTTCCTGATCACCAAGCCTTTCCAGCGTTCGACGGTGAAGGCGGCGATCGCGCAGGCGCTGTTCTTCGACGCGGCGACAGTTCCGGCTTGAATGCCCGCCCGGGTTCCCACCGTTCCGGATTCGGAACTGTGGGCGCCGCGCAACGTTCATGCACTTGAGCGACACTGCGAAAGGGCGGGCCATGGTCGACGAACAACAGCATATTTCCACTGAGAAGGCGCGGGCCGGCGCGACGCCGCATATGACGCGCTATATTCTGGCGATCTCGCTGACCGCGGTGATCATCATCTTCGCATTCATCCTCTTCGTGCGTTGAGGTCGAAGGGTGTTTTCGGTTGGCCGCGAGGGCAGCACAATGCTAGTCACGGGCGGACCGCGGCCGGCGACCGGCTTCGGAGCGGGTAGGCAAATGACGAATGATAACAGGCAGAAGGCCGTAGAGGACGATGCCGATGCCTTTGACGGGGAGGACGGTCCCCCCGCCGAGCACATCTCGCTGAGCGATGAGGATTTCAAGGTCGAGCTGGCGCGGGTTATCCCGCATCTGCGCGCCTTTGGCCGCTCATTGTCGGGCAATGCCGACCTTGCGGACGATCTGGTCCAGGAGACGTTGATGAAGGCGTGGGCGGCGCGCAAGCGCTTCCTGGCCGGGACCAACATGCGCGCCTGGACCTTCATCATCCTGCGCAATCTCTATCTGTCGCAGATGCGCCGCGCGCGCTTCAAGGGCGAATGGGACGATCTTGCCGCCGACCGCATCCTGGCGGCACCGGCGAGCCAGGATCGCCATGTCGAGCTTGCCGACATGCAGCGTGCGCTGCTGATGCTGCCCCAGCCGCAACGCGAAGCGCTGATCCTGGTCGGCGCCGGCGGCTTCGCATATGAGGAAGCTGCGGAAATCTGCGGGGTCGCGGTGGGCACGATCAAGAGCCGGGTGGCACGTGGCCGCGTTGCGCTCGAACAGATCATGACCGACAATTCGCTCGGCCCGCGTAGCGAGTATGAAGCCGAGACCGGACGCACCGCGCTCGAGACGATCATGGGGCAGGTGGACGAACTCAGCCGGGATCGGTGAGATATCGCTCCCCCGCGCCGTTCCAGCTTTCGCCGGATATTGGATGCCGATATCCAAATCCGCTCTAGTGATACCGAAGGTGTTTCGGCATCGATGCTGCGACCTGCACCATAACGCCGATTTCGATATGGACCCTGAAACAAGTTCGGGGTGACAATGTGCTTGCCGTGTTCGCCGGCGCTAACGCAATTTTTCCAGCAACTCGGCGATATCGGGCGGCATATGATTCAGCCGTCCGCGAAATGCGGCGCGCAGCGCATTGCCGACGCCGTCGGTGGGCTTGGGGATATCCACCAGTCCCTGTCGGACACGGCTTGCATTTGTCGGGGGCGCACGCGATTCCATAAGCGGACAACGCGGTTTAGCCAGCAAGGTTGCGCAGCCGATTGTCTTTCGCCCTGCCACCCAGCTAAAGCGCGCGCATGAACCCGAAGGAAGCGATTGCGGACGCGCTGCAGCGCGCCGCGGGCCATGCCCCATTTCTGCGCCATGCGATCGAGCGCGACGCGGATCTGACCGACCTGCTGGCCGCCGGCGATCTCGATGGCGCGATGGCTTTGGCGATGCGACGCGGTGACGATGCCGAGAGCGTGGGGGCGGGATTGCGGCGCGAGCGGGCCGCGCTGGCGCTGGTGCTCGCCATCGGGGACCTTGCGGGCCTGCTGAGCATGGAAGTGGTGACGCGCGCGTTGTCCGACTTGGCGGATCGTGCGCTCGATCGCGCAATCGCCGCGGCCATAGAGGAGCGAACTCCGGGCGAGGTGTCACGCGGCTTTGCGGCGCTTGCGCTCGGCAAGCATGGCAGCCGCGAGCTCAATTACTCCTCCGACATTGATCCCATCCTGATCTTCGATCCCGAGACATTGCCGCGTCGCGCGCGGGAGGAACCGGTCGAGGCGGCCGTGCGGATCGCGCGCCGCGTCGTCGAATTGCTGCAGGCGCGCGATGGTGACGGCTATGTGTTTCGGGTCGATCTCAGATTGCGTCCGTCACCTGAAGCGACCCCGCTCGCATTGCCCGTCAATGCCGCCATTTCCCATTATGAATCGAGCGCGCGACCATGGGAGCGCGCGGCGTTCATCCGTGCGCGCGCCGCGGCGGGGGATGTCGGACTGGGCGAGTCCTTCCTGACGGCGATCCGCCCCTTCGTATGGCGGCGTGGCCTGGATTACGGCGCGATCGCGGAGATCAGGGGGATTTCGCGCCAGATTCGCGACCATCATGCTCAAGGGCAGAAATTCGGGCCGGGCTATGACCTCAAGCGCGGACGCGGCGGCATTCGCGAGGTCGAGTTCTTCGCGCAGATCCATCAGCTGATCTATGGCGGGCGCGACGAAGCCTTGCGTGCACCCGCCACGCTCGATGCCTTGGCGGCGCTCGCCGCCGCCGGGCGGATCGAGCCGGATGTCGAGGATGTCCTCGCGCATTCCTATCGCCTCTATCGCACGATCGAGCATCGGCTGCAGATGGTCGACGATCAACAGACGCATAGCCTGCCGCGCGATCCGGCGGCGCTCGACGGCGTCGCCCGGCTCCACGGGCTGGCGGATGGCGCCGCGCTGATCGACCTGCTCGACGGACCGGTGGAAACGGTCGGGCGGATCTATGATGGCCTGGATGGGCCCGAGGATACCGAAACGACGGTCTCGCGCGATCCGGACCGGTTGACCGGGCAACTCGCAGCGGCCGGTTTCGCCGATCCGAAAGCGGCACTGGCGCGGATCGAGCGTTGGCGCGACGGGTCGCTTCGCGCACTGCGTACCGATGCCGCGCGCGCGGCGCTCGAGGATGTGCTGCCGGCGCTGATCGCGGCCATTGGCGGCGCGCCGGATCCCAATGGTGCGCTCAATCGGCTCGACGACATGATCGCGCGGCTGCCGAGCGCGATCAACCTGTTCCGACTGCTCGGTGCGCGGCCGGCGCTGGCGCGGTTGCTCGGCGAGATATTGAGCCATGCCCCGACGCTGGCCGATCTGCTCGGGCGGCGGCCCGAATTGCTCGACGGGCTGATCGATGCGACCGCGCTCGAACCGCAGCCGTCGGTCGAGGGGCTGGCCGCCGAATTCGGCCGGTGCGAATACGGTGCCGATTATCAGCAATTGCTCGATTCGGTGCGGCGCAAGGTCAATGAGCGCCGTTTCGCGCTGGGCGCGCAGATCGTCGCCGGCGCCGGCGATCCGGTGGAGGTCGGGTACGGCTATTCGCGTGTCGCCGAAGCCGCGATCGAAACGCTGGCGGCCGCGACCATTGCGGAATTCGAAACCGTGCATGGCAGGGTGCCCGACAGCGAGCTGGTGATCATCGGGCTTGGCCGGCTGGGCGGCGGGGCGCTCACCCATGCCTCCGATCTGGACCTGGTCTATGTCTTCACCGGCGATCATGCGGGGGAATCGATCGGCGCGAAACCGCTGGGTGCCGTGCAATATTACAACCGGCTGTGCCAGCGCATCAGCGCAGCATTGTCGGTGCCGACCGCATCGGGGCCGCTTTACGAGGTCGATACGCGACTCCGGCCCTCGGGCGCGCAGGGGCCGCTGGCGGTGTCGCTTGCCGGCTTTGCCAAATATCAGCGCGAGAGTGCCTGGACCTGGGAGCATATGGCGCTCACCCGCGCTCGGCCCGTCTTCGGATCGATAGTCGCGCGAACGGCGATCGAGGATGTCATTCGATCGGTCCTGACCAGTGCGCGCGATGGCGCCAAATTGCTGGCGGATGCCGTTTCGATGCGCGGGGAAATGGCGAAGCACAAGCCGGCCGCCGGGCCGCTGGACGTGAAGTTGATCGACGGCGGACTGGTCGATCTCGAATTCTGCGTCCATGTCGCGCAACTCCGCCATGGCCAGGGCCTCGACACGCGGCTCGACCATGCGATCGCCGTGCTGACCGAGGCGGGTTATCTGCCCGGGGGACTGGCCGAGGCGCAACTGCTGCTGACGCGGATGCTCGTCACGCTGCGGCTGGTCTCGCCCGGCTGCGATGAGCCATCGGAGACAGCGCGGCGGCTGGTGGCGCGCGCCTGCGGCATGGAGGATTGGGGCTCGCTGATGGCCGCCTATGGCGCGGCGCGCGAGACTGTCGGGCAATGCTGGCAACATGTGGTTGCCGAGGCTGAGGAGATGCGATGATGCTGAACGATGGCGATATGGCGCCCGATGTGACGCTGACGATGACCGATGGGGCGACGCGGACGCTTTCGGAATGGCGCGGCAAGCCGCTGGTCCTCTATTTCTATCCCAAGGACGATACGCCGGGCTGCACCACCGAAGCACAGGCCTTCACCGCGCTGATCGACGATTTCGCGGCCGCGGGTGCGGCGGTTGTCGGCGTTTCGAAGGACAAGCCCGCCAAGCATAACAAGTTCATCGACAAATATGGGCTGAAGGTGACGCTGGCGAGCGATGTCGACGATTCGGTGTGCGAGGCGTTCGGCACCTGGATCGAGAAGAGCCTGTACGGGCGGAAATATATGGGCATCGATCGCGCGACCTTCCTGATCGGCAAGGACGGCAGGATCGCCCGTATCTGGCGCAAGGTGAAAGTCGCCGGCCATGCCGAAGACGTGCTGAAGGCGGCGCAGGCGCTCTGAGCGGCATGACGTCCATCGCGGATGCGATCCGAGCGGTCCTGCTGACGGCGGACCCGGCCGCCAAGGTGAAGATCGCGCGCAAGGTCGCCCGCGACTGGCGGCTGGGGCGGCTCGAGCATGAATTCGGGATTGCGATGCCCGACAGCCCGTCGCGTCCGGCGGAACCGCCGCTCCTGCCCGCCAATCGCATGCCCAAGCGCGGGCGTGGCGGGTCGGAACGCGGCCGGATCGCGATGCTGCATGCGCTGGCGCATATCGAATATGCCGCGATCGATCTCGCTTTCGACATGGCGGGGCGGTTCGGCGCGCAATTCCCGCGCGTCTTCATCGACGACTGGCTGGGCGTGGGTGCCGACGAAGCGATGCATTTCGCGCTGCTCGACCGGCGGCTGCGCAGCCTGGGTAGCCATTATGGCGCAATGCCGGCGCATGACGGGCTGTGGGAGGCGGCGGCGGGGACGGTGCAGGATGTCCGTGCGCGGCTGGCGGTGGTGCCGATGGTGCTCGAAGTGCGCGGGCTGGACGTGACTCCGGAAACCGTCAGGCGGTTCCGCGATTCGGGCGATGAGCGCTCGGCGCGGATCCTGGAACGTATCTATGTCGACGAGATTCGCCACGTCCGCGCGGGCACGAAATGGTTCGCCTGGGCGTGTCGTGACGATGATTCGAGCCCGGCCGCAATCTGGAAGATGCTGGTTAACCGGCATTTCCGCGGCACGCTTAAGCCTCCGTTCAACGACTCGGCGCGGTCGGCAGCCGGTTTAACGCAAGACTATTATCGCTGACTTGTCGGCGGCTGTGCTCTGCATCACACAGGCTTTGCACAACGGGCGGGGCAAATCCCGGTGCAGTTAGGGTTCAAGACACGCTGGTCGCTATCGGCGTTTCGACCGTCGATCTTTGGGGGCACAAAGAGCGTGGGTATGATTTTGAACAACGTTATTTCTGTACTTGGGTTCCGCAGCGGTGCTGCTTTCCTTCAAAAATCGGCGATGGGTCTGCTGGTTGCGATGCCTTTGATGGCTGCCGCGCCCGCTCAGGCTGCGGATACGCCCGCGGAGACCGTGCTGGCCGCGGTTTCCCCCAAGACCGTCGAAGCCGCCGCCGCCACTGGCGGCGTTTTTGAAAAGGCCACCAAGGAGGATCGCGAGGCCGATCCGCAGTTCCGTTCGCTTTTCCTGTCGTGGAAGAAGCTCGATCAGGTCGGCACCGCCGGCACCGGTTTCGTTTCCGTCCCCTCGCAAAAGCCGGTTTCGCAGCTGGCCTTCACCAGCAATTTCGGGTTCCGGTCGGATCCGTTCCGCGGCAGCCGCGCCATGCATGCCGGCGTCGACATTCCCGGTCCGCTCGGTACCCCGGTCTATGCCACCGCCGACGGCGTCGTCGGCCGCGCCCAGCGTCTGGGCGGCTATGGCAATTTCATCGAGATCGAGCACGGCCAGGGCATTGAGACCCGCTACGGCCATCTCTCGTCGATCATCGTTCAGCCCAATGCCCGCGTGAAGCGCGGCCAGCTCATCGGCCTGATGGGCTCGACCGGCCGCTCCACGGGCAGCCATCTCCACTATGAAGTTCGCCTCGACGGTCGCGCCGTCAATCCCATGCCGTTCCTGCAATCGTCGGACTATGTCGTCGCGATGCAGCAGCGCACGGGCACCCAGATCGCCATGGGCGGTCCGGACAAGGAATAGGAGAGGAGAGGGGCCCGCGCTTGTCGTAGGGCCCCCACCTCCCTATCTCGGTTCCATGAGCGAACCGCACCCCATCGATTTCACCGAATCGGCTGCCGCACGCGTTGCGGCGATCGCTGCACGCCAGGGCAAGCCGGCGATCCTGCGTCTCGCCGTCGAAGGAGGGGGCTGTTCGGGCTTCCAATATCGCTTCGGCCTGGCTGAAACCGTGGATGCGGACGATATCAGCGTGACTCGCGACGGGGCGCAACTGGTGGTCGATCCGATCAGCCTCGACCTGGTGCGCGGTGCGGCGGTCGATTTCGTCGAATCGCTGGGCGGCTCGGCATTCAAGGTCGCAAATCCGAACGCGGCGTCGGGCTGCGGCTGCGGCTCCAGCTTCTCGATCTAAAGCATCGCCGGAAAAGTGGGTACCGGTTTTCCGCATAAAGCGATGCGATATCAAAAATTTAGATCAAGCTGCACGATCCCCGATCGCGTAGCTTGATCTAGCATCATCGCGCCGGCTGGGTTAGGCCGGGCGCATGAAGATCGTCACCTACAACGTCAACGGCATCAAGGCCCGGCTGCCGCGTCTGCTCGAATGGCTCGAGGAGACCAAGCCCGACGTGGTCTGCCTCCAGGAACTCAAATCCTCGGACGAGACCTTTCCCGAAAGCGACGTGCGCGGCGCCGGCTATGGCGCGATCTGGCACGGGCAAAAGGGTTTCAACGGCGTCGCGATCCTGGCGCGGGGCACCGATCCGGTTGAAATCCGGCGCGGGCTGGAGGGCGAGCCGGAGGACGAGCATAGCCGCTATATCGAGGCGGATATCTTCGGTGTGCGCGTCGCATCGATCTATTTGCCCAACGGCAATCCGCAGCCCGGCCCGAAATTCGATTACAAGCTGCGCTGGATGACCAGATTGCAGCAGCGTGCCCGCGAGATTCTGGCGGAGGAAGTGCCGGCGGTGCTTGCGGGCGATTACAACGTCATCCCGACCGACGAAGACGTCTTCTCGGTGCGGGCAATGGCCGACGATGCGCTGATGCAGCCGGAGAGCCGCGCGGCATTCCGCACGCTTTGCCATCAGGGCTGGACCGACGCGATCCGCACGCGGCATCCGATCGGCCCGATCTGGACCTTCTGGGACTATCAGGCGGGTGCCTGGCAGCGCGATGCGGGCTTCCGCATCGATCACCTGTTGCTGAGCCCCCAGGCGGCCGACCGTCTGACCGATGCCAATGTCGACAAGGCGTATCGCGGGCGGGAAAAGGCCAGCGATCACGCGCCGACCTGGGCGGTCTTGCAGGACTGATATTATATCCGGGTAATATTGACTCTATTTTACCCGGATAATATATCCGATGCATGGATATCACGTGCACTGCATTTGCCGGCGATCTCTGGATCGCGACCGGCACCCCCGAAGAGGTTCGCGCGGCGCTTCGGACGATGGACCCCGTCATAGCGGGGCCTTTGCTGGTGTTCGACGACGAGACCGGGCGTCAGATCGACCTCGATATGCGGGAGGCCTTGCCCGCTCGACCGCGGCGCGGACGGCCCAGGCTCGGCGTGACGGCGGGAGAGGTCACTTTGTTGCCGCGCCACTGGGATTGGCTGAGGAGTCAGCCGGGCGGCGCGTCGACCACGATCCGGCGGCTCGTCGACGAAGCGCGCAAGCGCCCCGCCGATGCGCGCCAGGCGAAGGATGCCGCCTATCATTTCATGACCGCGATCGCGGGCGACCGTCCGGGATATGAGGACGCGATCCGCGCGCTCTATGCCGCGGATCGCGCAAGATTCGAAGCGTTGACCGGCGAATGGCCCGTCGGCATTCGCGACCATGCCCGATCGCTGGCCGACGGGGCATTCGTCTGACCTCAGGCGGCGGGCCGCAATATATCCGCGAGCCCGATGCGGCGGAGCATTTCGGCGCGGACGCGATCGGCCATGGCGTTGACGATCTCCGCGCCGTCCTGCGACGGATCGACATGGGCGCGGAAGGGGCGGGCGCCCTTCGCCATGCCGATGATCCGGACGATCTCGCGGGCGACCTCCTCGACATCGGCATCGGCCGGTTCGAGTGCGGCGAGACCCTTCAAAGCGATATCGGGGAGGTCGGCGGTCGGTCCATTGGCATAATCGGCGGCCACGGCCTCATCGGCGGGCTTGCCCGAATGCGCGAAATGATTGGTCCCCTTGGTGAAGGCGCCGGGCACGATGATCGATGTCTCGATACCCCAGCGGGCGAGTTCGCCAGCATAGGAGACCGCGACCGAGTCCATCGCCGCCTTGGCCGCGAAATAGGGGGAGAGATAGGGTGGGGTGCCGCCGCGTGCGCTCGATGAGGAGATCCACAGCACCAGCCCGTCGCGGCGTTCGCGCATGTGCGGCAGCACGGCGCGGTTGACCCGCTGCGTGCTCAGCACGTTGATGTCGTAGAGCTGGGCGAATTGTTCGGGCGTGAAGGCTTCGGCCGGGCCGAAGGACATATGACCGGCATTGTGGATCACGACGTCGAGCCGGCCGGCCTCCGCGATGATCCTGGCGATACCCGCTTCGACCGATATGTCGGATGCGACGTCGAGCTCGACGGTGCGGAGGTCGACGCCGTGCTCGGCGGCGTAGCGTGCCGTCTCGGCAACCTGTGGGGCATTGCGGCCCTCGGTCTCGCGCATCGAGGCGTAGACGATATGGCCGGCCCGGGCGAGATGACGGGCGGTGAGGGCGCCGAAGCCGCTGGAGGCGCCGGTGATGAGGATGACCTGGTTCATTGTCGCGTTCCTGGATTTTGAAGGGACTGAAGGGGCCTGGCCCGGCATCAGATCATGCCGCCATTGGCGCGCAGCACCTGGCCGTTGATCCAGCCGCCATCGGGGCCGATAAGGAAGGCGACGGCGGCTGCGATGTCGTCCGGCGTGCCGAGGCGTTCGAGCGGGTTCATCTTCGCCATGCGCTCGATCAACTCGGGTGATTTGCCGTCGAGGAACAGATCCGTCGCGGTGGGCCCTGGCGCGACGGCGTTGACGGTGATCGCGCGGCCGCGCAGTTCCTTCGACAGGATCCGCGTCAGCGCTTCGACCGCCGCCTTGGTCGCGGCGTAGACGCCATAGCTTTCCAGATTGAGCCCGACGACGCTGGTCGAGAAATTGACGATCCGGCCGCCGTTGCGCAGCCGCTTGGCGGCTTCGCGCAGCGTGTTGAAGCTGCCCTTGAGATTGATCGCGACCTGGCGGTCGAACAGCGCATCGTCGCTGTTCGCAATCGGCGCGAGCTGCATGATGCCGGCATTGTTGACGAGTATGTCGATGCCGCCGAATGCGGCCTCGGCCGCGTCGAACATGCGGGCGACGGCGCCAGCGTCCGAGACGTCGGCCTGGGCCGTGATGGCACGGCCGCCTGCGGCCTCGATCGTCTGAACCAGCGCTTCGGCGGCGGCGGTGTTGCCGGCGAAGTTGATGATGACGGTGCAGCCGTCATTGGCGAGGCGCTGGGCGATCGCGGCGCCGATACCACGCGAGGCACCGGTGACGAGTGCGACGCGGGCGGTGTAGGGGCTGGATGGAATGGTCATGTTCGGTCTCCTTCGTCGGTCCGGTCATCCGGATGCACATCAAATGGCGCTTTTCGACGTGCGGATAATCATCCATGATTCGGCAATTCTATTCGGTCAGGACGAACAATGGACCGCTTCGACGCGATGCGCCTCTTCACACGGATCGTCGAACGACGCAGCTTCACCCTGGCCGCACAGGATATCGGCTTGCCGCGATCGACCGCGACCGATGCGATGAAGGAACTCGAAGCGCGGCTCGGCGTCCGGTTGCTCCAGCGCACGACACGGCATGTCAGCCCGACGCTCGACGGTGAGGCCTATTATCGCCGCTGCCTGGGCCTGATCGCCGATATCGAGGATGCGGAGGGGGCCTTTGCGGGGCTGAAGCCCAAGGGGCTGCTGCGCATCGAGGTGCAGGGCACGTTGGCGCGTCATTTCCTGATGCCGGGATTGCCCGGTTTTCTCGAGCGTTATCCCGATATCGAATTCTCGATGAGCGAGGGCGAGCGGTGGGTCGACGTCGTGCGCGAGGGCGTCGATTGCGTGCTGCGTTACGGCAACCTGCCGGATAGCGACATGGTCGGTCGTCGCCTGACCATGCTCGAACGGCTGACCTGCGCCGCACCTGCCTATCTCGAACGATTCGGTGTCCCGCAGAGCATCGATGCGCTCGACGGGCATCGCATGATCGGCCTGCGGTCGCTGAGCACGGGCAGTCTGAGGCCGCTCGAATTCGAGGTCGAAGGCCGGATCCGCACAGTGGACATGCCCGCGACGGTTTCGGTGACGGGAACCGAAAGCTATCTGGCTGCCGCGCAGCGCGGGCTGGGCCTCTTCCAGGTGCCGCATTTCCATGCCGCGGCCGATCTTGCGCGCGGCACGCTTGTCCCGCTGCTCGTCGAAACCCCGCCGCCATCCGCGCCGATCTCGATACTTTACCCCCGCAATCGCCAGCTTTCGCCGCGGGTGCGCGTCTTCATCGACTGGATGGTCGAGGAATTTTCGCATCGCGATCAGCTATAGGCGATCATCCGGCCCAGGGCCGCGACGGTGAGCCAGAGCAGGATCGACGCAATCGCCATCACGCGTTCGACGATATCGGGCTCACCCGTCCTGCCGCGCCGGACCCAGCGAAATGCGAGCGCGTTCAGCAGCGCGATCCCGATCAGCGTCAGCTTTCGCCAGAAAATGTCCGAACGTATCAGCGCAGTCGCATCCGCCGCGAACAGGACGGGGCCGCTCAGCGCGAGCAGGATCAGTCCGCCGATGGCGAGCGGAGTCAGCGTGCGGACCAGTGGATCGAGCGGCAGTGCCCGGAAGGCGCCGGCGATCCTGAGATCGACCGCCCCGATCGCACCCAGCAGCAAGACGAGACCAAGCAGGTGGATGAGGTTGGCGACGGGGTAGGCCCAGGCCGATCCGCGCGCGAAACCGCCGAACTGCGAGGTTTCGAGCGCGGTTGCGAATGCTTCGATCAGCGGAGTTCGACCGTCTTGCCGTCGACGATGACGCGCTCGATCCGCATCTCCGGCGTCCCGTCCTTGCGGGGATAGCCGATCAGAGTGACCGTTTTTCGGGGCGCCAGCATCTCGCGCGTCAGCCCGCGCGTTTCCATGCGCGCCACGGGTGCGAGAACCACATCCCAGGTTCTTTTCTGCCAGACGACCTTCGCCGCCCCATGGGGATTGCCCCATGTGACGGCGCTGACCGGCGCCTTGATCGTCAGGACCTTGGTATCGTCATAGGAACTCCAGCCGTGATGCGCGAACGCAGCGGCTGGAACGGCCGCGAGCAACGCGGCGACGGTCAGTCTGGTGAGCATAAGGCCTCCATCGGCGAAACCCCGCAACACGCAGGATATCGCCGATCAGGCCGAAACGCGATAGGCTTCGAATGTCGGTGCCGACGACCGTTCAGCGCGGCCGTTCGGGGCGTTCGGGCCGATCGGGGTAACCGGGCCGATCGGGATAGCCGGGCCGGTCGGGATAGCCGGGGCGGCCGCTGCTGTGGCGGATGCCGTCACGGACCTGCCGAATCGCCTGGTCGATCGACCGGAGCGCCTGGGCGCGATAGCCGCCCTTGTTCGAATCGGCGCGCTGCAGCGATGCGCGCGCCTGTTCGAGGGAACTGAGCGCGTCGCACATGTTGCGGTTGCTGGCGCACGATTGGGCGGCGGCCGGGCCGGCGGCGAGCGATGCCATCATCAGTCCGCCGATCAGGGAGAGCGGGACGATTCGGGTCATGAGGTATCCTTTGAGTTACGATTCGCCCGTACATTGGGCGGCGTGACTATCGCTCCGTGATGTTGCGCTTTCAATGCGGCAACGAAACAAAATGAAGATCGGAATGACGGCCGCGTTCAGGCGGCGAAACGGATCTCGATCGGTTCGAGCCCCTCGATCGCGCCATGGACGGTTTCGCCGGCGCGGATCGGACCCACGCCTGCGGGCGTTCCGGTGAAGATCAGGTCGCCGGGGGCCAGCGCGACATAGGTCGATAGTTCGGCAATGATCTCGGCGACGCTCCAGATCATGTGCGACAGGTCTCCGACCTGACGGAGATCGCCGTCGATCGTCAGCGCGATGCGGCCGCTTGGCGGTGGCGCGCCAGGCGCAAGCGCGCCGATCGGCGCCGAGTGATCGAATCCCTTTGCCATGTCCCAGGGGCGTCCGGCCTTCTTTGCCTCACCCTGCAGATCGCGGCGCGTGAGATCGAGCCCCACCGCGTGTCCGAAGATCAGTCGTTCGGCATTCGCCGGATCGATGTGCGAGCCACCACCGCCAAGCGCCACGACAAGTTCCACTTCGTGATGAAGATCGCTGGTCCGGCTGGGGAAGGGCAGGGTGACGCCGCCTGCGACGACGGCGTCGGCGGGCTTGGTGAAGAAGAACGGGCTCTGCCGGTCGGGATCCGAGCCCATTTCGCGCGCATGATCGGCGTAATTCTGTCCGACACAGAAGATGCGCCGGACCGGGAAGCGTTCCGTGCTTCCGGCGATCGCGATCGTCGGCGTCTCGATGGTCGGCAGGTTCATAATTTATCTCCGCTCAGAGCGCCTTGTCGTAGACAACATATTCCTTGTTGATCTTGCTCTCGATCGCATCGGCGATGGCGCGCATCCCCTGATTGTCGTCGAGGATCCAGCCGATCTCGCCGCGGGTCGAGCCATAATGGACGATCGCGTCGCGGCGGATGAACTCGATCATCATGAAGGCGAGTTGGCTGGCGAGCCGGCTGGACTGGAGCTGCTTGATCACGCCCATCAACGGCACGCGCATCGTCCGCGCCTTTGGTTTGTGCAGCCACCAGAGCAGCTTCGCCCAGCCAAAGGGCAGAAGGGATCCGCCAAGCGGCTTCAGCGCCTCGTTGAGATCGGGCAGCACCAGCATGAACGCCACCGGTTCTCCATCGACCTCCGCAATGCGGATCAGATCTTCGAACACGATCGGCTTCAATTTCTTGCCGACATAGGCGATTTCGGGGTCGGTGAGCGGCACGAAACCCCAATTGTCCGACCAGGCGTCGTTCAATATGCCGAGGATCAGCGCGGCCTCCGCATCGAACCGGCTCTTGTCGACATTGCGGATGCGGATGCGCGGATTGCGCTCGCCCGAACTCACGATGCGCTGGATGAGCGGCGGAAACGGCTCCACGATCCCCAGATCATAGGTGTAGAGGGACTTGGCATGGGCATAGCCCGCGCGTTCGACCCATGCCTGATAGGCCGGGCTGTTGTGACCCATCATCACCGTCGGCGGATGATCGAAACCGCTGACCTGCAGGCCGGGTTCATCCCAGATCGACAGGCTGAGCGGGCCAAGCGACCGGTGCATGCCCTTGTCGCGCAACCATTGTTCGGCACGCGCGATCAGCGCCTGGAAGACGGCCTCGTCCTCCGCCTCCATCATGCCCCAATTGCCGGTGCCGGGCCCCATGCCCTGCTCGACCGGCTGGGTGAGTGCGAGATGGTCGAGATGTGCGGAGATGCGGCCGACGGCGCGGCCGCCGCGTTCGGCAAGGAAAAGCTGCGCCTCGCCATGGCCGAACCATGGGTTCTTGGCCGGCGTGATCAGGCCGTGGACTTCGTCCTTGAGCGGCGGCACCCAATTGGGGTCGTTCGCATAGAGGCGGAAGGGCAGGTCGACGAACGCCTTGCGGTCGGCCTTGGTCTCGACGGGTCGGACAGTGATCGGATCGGTCATGCGCGCCTCATGCCGCAAGTGTCACGCGGGCGAAAGCCGACGCGCTTGAATCGAAGATGCCGGCTTTCGCCGGCATCCTGTAATTTGGGTCAGCCCTTGCCGCGGCGGCGCGGATGGCCGGTCGCGACACCGCCCGAAAGGTCGGCGACATAGGGATATTGTTCCGCGACTTCGGCGGTGTAGCCCAGATTGAACACGGTCGGGCTCTTCTTGCGCTCGCTGACCCGTTCGTAGAGCGTACCGAACAGCCGGTCCCACCAATAGTTGGTGATGCCGAAATTGCCGGTCTCGTCGTGGAAATGGTGCGCCATGTGCCGCTGCTTGATCATCGCGATCCACGCATATCGCGGCTTGTAGGACAGGTGCTGGATGCAGTGGAAGAATTCGTTGACGCAGGTCGTGACCATGCCGGTGCCGAATGCGATTGCCGCCGCACCCGTGCCGCCGATCATATAGCCGAGCGGAATCGTCGCGATCGCGACGGTGGGCACGACATTGAACGGCGAACCGAACAGGACTTCCAGATTATTGGGGTCCTGATGATGGTCGTAATGGATGCGCTTCCACGTCGGGGCGAGCCATTTGTGCTTCCACATCCATTGGCTGTGGAGCACCCAGCGATGCAGCACGTACCAAGCGAGCGGGAAGACCAGCACCGCAAGCGCGATCGACGCGAGCGTCTGGATCGGCGGCGCGGGGCGCCACACCCAGACGGCGCCGGCCGCGACGGCCAGGGCCAGATACAGCATGATCGCCGGGTACTGGAAATAGGCGACCACCAGCTCGCGCAACGTCATGCGGTCGAGATGATGGGTCTTCTGCCAGAACCCCGTTTTGGCGGCGTCTGAGATCTTCACGGCGTTCGTCCTCGATTTGTCGTGCCGGGCCGGTACGGAAACGCACACGCCCGCATATCAGATGCAAGGCTCTGCCGCGTCAATGCGGCATAATTGCGGCGCAGAAAGGGACGCGCCGTGGAGGTCATTCCTCGGTGCGGATCAGCACCGTCTCCCCGATCAGGAAGAAGAGCAGGAACGGACCCCAGGCTGCCAGAAAGGGCGGATAGGCGCCGAGATTGCCCATGGCGAGCCCGAAATTGTCGGCGACGAAATAGGCAAAACCCAGTGCCATGCCGATCACCGCGCGCAGGAAAAGCCGGCCTGAACGCGCCAGGCCGAACGCCGCGACGGCGCCGAGCAGCGGCATGAGGATCGACGACATCGGGCCGGCGATCTTGTGCCAGAGATTGGCGCTGAGCGCCTTGGTCGGCCGGCCTGCGGTATCGAGATCCTCGATCGCACTGCGCAGCGCGAGGAAGGACAGGCCGTCGGGATCGACGCTCGACAGCGCGAACTGATCCGGACGGATGCCTTCGCCAAGCGTCACCGTGCCGACGGGCCGGTTGACGCCGGTCGGGACGTCGAAGCGCACGGCCTTGTCCAGCCGCCAGGCCGATCCGATGAAGGTCGCCGATGGCGCCTTCAATATCTCACGCAGGGCGTCGTTCTCGCGATCGTAAACGGTGACGTCGCTCAGCCTGGTGGCATTGCCGCGGCCGCGAACCTCCCCGGCATGGATCAGGTTGTTGCCGTCGCGCACCCAGATATTGGCCTGGAGCGCGCGGTCGGGCGGCAGCGGCGCATAGTCGACCGCTTGCCAGCGATCGAGCGTCGCCGTCGCGCGTGCAACGATGCGATCGTTGAAGACGAAAGTGATCGCGGCGACCATCACGCTCGCCAAAATCAGCGGGGCCAGCACCTGGTGTGCTGAAAGCCCACCCGCCTTCATCGCGATGACCTCGCTGTTCTGATTGAGCGTCGCGAGGGTGATGAGTGTGCCGAGCAGCACCGAGAAAGGCAGGAAGCGCTGGATGATCTGCGGCACGCGCAGCGAGACATAGGTCCACAGCTCAGCATTGCCATTGCCTGGATGTGCCAGGATCTTGCCCGATTCGCCGAGCAGGTCGAGCGCCTGAAGGACGAGCACCAGCGCCGCGAGCACAGCAAAGCTGCGGATCAGGAACATCCGGCCCATATAGACGGACACGGTGCGCGAGGGGAAAAACTGGGTCTGCATGGATCAGGTCTCCGCCCGCCGACGGTTGCGGAACAGGCGCTTGATCGCGGCCCCGAGCTTGGCGGCGCCGCGTTCGAGCGCGCCGATCGGTTGCCCGCCCGGGACATGAGCGATGACGTGATACATCCAGCCGATCAGCGCGGAGAACAGCAGGAAGGGCACCCAGAGCGCGATCAGCGGATCGATCCGGCCAAGTGCGCCCATCCCTTCGGCATATTCGTTGACCTTGTGATAGGTCACCACCATCACGATCGACAGGAAGACGCCAAGCGCCGACGATGATCGCTTGGGCGGCACCGCGAGCGCCACGGCGAGCAGCGGCAGCAGCAACATCATCGCCACCTCGACCAGCCGGAAATGGAAATTGGCGCGCGTCTCGTTGCGCAGCGTCTCCGACGTGCGCGAATCGCGCCCCACCTGGACGAGTTCGGGAATGGTGAGTTCGCGATCAGCACCGCCGCGGCCGCGGAAGGATTCGATCTTGGGCAGGTCGATCGGCAGGTCGTGCGCGCTGAAGCTCAATACGCGCGGCGTACGGAAATTGGGTGCGTCATGGACGAGCACGCCCTGGGTCAGGCGCAGGATGATCGTGTCCGGATCGTCGGTCGCCATGAACTGGCCGGCCTTGGCGGTGGCGGTCACCGATTGGCCGTTGCGGCTCTGGGCCCGGACGAAGATGCCGGAGAGATTGCGGCCCTCGTTGCGGCTTTCCTCGATGCGGAGTGTCAGTCGTCCGCCCAATTTGGTGAACTCGCCGACCTTGATCGAGGCGCCGAGCGCACCCGAACGCAGCTCGAAGCGCAGCCCTTCATAGGCGTAGCGCGCATAGGGCTGGATATAGCCGACGATCGCGAGATTCACGAGCGCGAGCCCGATCGCGTACATATAGGGCACACGCAGCAGCCGGCCATAACTCATGCCCACCGCGCGGAACACGTCGAGCTCGGAACTCGTCGCGATCTTGCGGAAGGCGAGCAGGATGCCGAGCATCAGTCCGATCGGAATGCCGAGCGAGAGATATTCGGGAATCAGATTCGCCAGCATCTGCCAGACCACGCTGACCGGCCCGCCCTCCGACGCGACGAAGTCGAACAGGCGCAGCATCTTGTCCAGCACGAGCAGCATGGCGGCGATCACCAGCGTCCCGAACAGGGGCAGCGCGATCAGCTTGGCGAGGTAACGATCGGTCGAGGTGAGCATTTTCAGATTTCAGACGCCTCGTGACCATGATTTGGCCGCAAACGCAGCCGATCTTGTGATCGTAACAGGGGCTAGACCGGACCAGCCACACCCGTGCGGTGTGGGTATAGCTTCCAGGAGTAACGAGGTCATGTTCAAAGTTTCAGCCGTCATCGCCCTGGCTCTCGGCACGGCCACATTGCCGTTCGCCATGCCTGCAATGGCGGCGCCTATCGGCCCGTTCGCGGCCGCCTGTGCCGGAAACGGCCCGGCGGTGATCGCACGGGTGAGTGGATTGAAGGCGCGTACCGGTACGGTGCGTGTGCAGCTTTATGCGAGCAATCCCGCCACTTTCCTCGAGAAGAAGGCGTATCTCCAGCGCATCGACGTGCCGGCGCGCGCGTCGTCGATGGATATCTGCGTGCCTGTGCCCAAGGAAGGGCGCTACGCCATTTCGGTGCGCCACGACGTCAATGGCGACGGCAAGTCGGATCGCGGCGACGGCGGCGGTTTCTCCGGCAATCCCGACATGTCGCTGATGGACCTGCTGGCCAAGCGCAAGCCGAGTCTGGCCCGGGTGGCCTTCAACGTCGGCGGCGGCACCCAGGTCGTTCCCGTCACCCTGCGTTACGTGCAGGGCCTCTCTTTCCGGCCGATCGCGGCATAGGAGCATCATGGCCTGCGTCGCGCTCCTCTCCAATCCGCGCTCGACGGGCAACCGCGCGTTGCTGCCGCGTGTCAGGAGCTATTGTGCGGGCCGGCCGGACATCTTCCATTACGAAGTCGAGCATGTCAGCCAGATCGGCGATGCGCTGCGTTCGATCGCGCGGGTGAAGCCCAAGATTCTCGTCATCAATGGCGGTGACGGCACCGTCCAGGCGGCGCTGACCGAGCTCTATCACGGCGGGCATTTCGGCGACACGCCGCCGCCCGTCGCGGTGCTGCCCAATGGCAAGACCAATCTGATCGCGCTCGACCTGGGCGCGGTGGGCGATCCGCTGCATGCGCTGGAGCGCGTCGTCGAGCTCTCCAAGTCCGACCTGTCCGATCATATCGTAGCGCGCGAGCTGATCGCGCTGTCGGACGGTCATGCGGGCAGCCGCCCGACGCTCGGCATGTTCCTCGGTGGCGCGGGCCTTGCCGATACGATCCTCTATTGCCGGCATAAAATCTATCCGCTGGGTCTGCCCAATGGGGTGAGTCACGTGCTGACGGCCTTTGCGGTTCTGGTGTCGATGCTGTTCGGCATTCGCACGCGTTTCCTGCCGCCGCGCCCCAATCCGGTGCGCGTGTCGCTGGTCCGCGACGGGCAGTTCCAGGGGCGTTTCTCGCTGCTGATCGTGACCACGCTCGAAAAGATGCTGCTCGCCAGCCGCACCGACGGCGCGGCGGCGCAGCCTGGGCGGATGAAGTTCATGGCGGTCGATGTGGGCGTGCCCGCACTGGCGCGCGCCTTTTTTGCGGCGATCTCCGGCCGGCTGGGTCGCCAGTCGATGAGCGGCGTGCATTTCGAGCGCGGCGATATCGTGCGGATCGAAGGTGTCGGATCGAGCGTGATCCTGGACGGCGAGACGTTCCGTGCGGAGATCGATCATCCGATCGTGCTCACCTCCACGCCTCCGGTGCCCTTCCTCCGCCTGGCGGCGTGACCGATCTCTCCCAATTGATCGAGGCCGAGCTTGCCGTGCCCGTCGATCCGCGCGTCGCGGCGATGGCCACTGCGGTGGCGGCGCGTTATCCGGGCGCCGCGCGCGCCGTGCTGTTCTACGGTTCGTGCCTGCGCACGTCCGAACTCGACGGGCAGATGCTCGATTTCTATCTGATCGTCTCCGACTATCGTGCCGCTTATGGACGGCGCTGGCTCGCGACCGCGAACCGGCTTGTCCCGCCCAACGTCTTTCCGTTCGAACATGATGGGCTCGCGGCCAAATATGCGGTGCTGAGCGAGGCCGATTTCGACGCGCTGTGCGGGCCGGATGCCAGCACGGTTTCGGTCTGGGCGCGCTTCGCGCAACCGTCGCGGCTGGTCTGGATGGCCGATTCCGAAGCGCGGTCGCGTGTCGTTGCAGCGATCGCGCGCGCGCCCCGGACGCTGCTTTCGCTGACGCCGGGCGGCGTCGACCCCGATCCGCTCGATCGCTGGCGGCGCGGTTTCAGCCTGACCTATGGCGCCGAGCTGCGCGCCGAGCGTGGCGAACGGCCGGGATCGATCGTCGATTTCGATCCGGATCGCTACCGGCGCTTCGGTGCGGTGATCGCAATCCCGCCAGAGGATGGGCTGGAGCGCAGGTGGCGGCAGCTTCGCCGCAACGGCAAGCTGCTGACGCTCATCAGGCTGGCCAAGGCGAGCCTGACCTTTGCGGGTGGGATCGACTATCTTGCCTGGAAGGTGAATCGCCACGCCGGCACGCGGATCGAGATTCGGCCCTGGCAACGGCGTTTTCCGATCCTCGGCGCGCTTACTCTGCTGCCTCGGCTGCTGGCGCGCGGGGCGATCCGCTGAGCGCGGCTTCGACGGCCGCCTTGAGCGCGCCGATCGTATAGGGCTTGCGCAACACCGCGTGTCCGCAAAACGCCGCGGCATCGTCGACATCGGCATAGCCGGTGACGAACAATACAGCGAGTTCGGGATAGAGCGGGCCGATTTCGGCGATGAGCTCGGGCCCGGTCATGCCGGGCATGACCACGTCGGTGACGACGATGTCGATTCGCGCGTTCGACGCCAGCAATGCCTTCGCTTCTTCGCCGCTCGTCGCGCGTAGCGTCTCGAAGCCCAGTTCCTCCAGTGCGCCGACCGTGGCGATCAGCACGCGCGGGTCGTCCTCGACGACCAGTGCGACATGGTGGGACGCGAGCGGCCGACTGTCCGCGGCGGCGGGCGTTTCCTCGGCTTCGGGCAGGTCGGTCGCGTAGACATGGTGGCGCGGCAGATAGAGCGAGACGGTGGTTCCGGTCCCCGGGGTCGAAGCGATCGCGATCTCGCCACCCGATTGACGGACGAATCCGAAGATCTGGCTGAGCCCCAGGCCGGTGCCCTTGCCGACCGGCTTGGTGGTGAAAAAGGGTTCGAAGACGCGATCGAGGATCTCGGGCGTCATGCCGGCACCGGTATCGGATACGTCGAGGCGGACATAATCGCCGGGCGGGGATTCGCCGATCTCGTCCGCCGCCAGAGTGACATTGGCGGTGTGGATCGTCAGCCGCCCGCCATGCTCCATCGCGTCGCGCGCATTGACCGCCAGGTTCAGGATCGCATTTTCGAGCTGGTGGCGATCGACCCAGATCGGCCAGAGATCGGGAATCGTCGCGAATTCGAGCTGGACGCGCTCGCCGAGCGTGCGGTCCATCAGGTCGGTCATGCCCTTGACCAGCGCGTCGGGCAGGACCGCCTGCGGCAGCAGCGGTTCCGCGCGGGCGAAGGCGAGGAGGCGGCGGGTCAGTGCCGCGGCGCGGTTGGCGCCTTCCATCGCATTGTCGATGTGCCGCTCGGCATCGGTTGCGTGATTGTGGAGCTTGCGCTTGGCCAGCTCGAGCCCGCCGACCACCACCGCGAGCATATTGTTGAAATCATGGGCGATACCACCGGTGAGCTGGCCCACTGCCTCCATCTTCTGGATCTGACGAAGCTGCGCTTCGGCCTGGGCGCGCTCCGCGGCTTCGGTCAGCAGATGCTGGTTGGCGAGACGGAGTTCGGCGGTGCGTTCGGCGACCGCGGCCTCGAGCACTTCGGCCCGCATCGATTCGGCATCGGCGCGCCTGCGCGCGCGGCGGCGCTGGCCGATCACCTCGATCGTGGTCCAGCCGAGCGCGATCAGCGCCGCCACCAGCAACAGGCCGAGCACTGCAAGCGTGGCGGCAAGGCGATTGGCCTGTTGCAGGAAGCCCTGGGCATCGCCCGCGCGCGTGGCGAGCACCTTTTCCTCGTTGCGGACGATTTCGCGGAAGATCGCCTTGGTGCGGGCGATGCTGTCGGTCTTGCCCGCGGCGAAATAGGCGGAAAGCGCCTGCACCTTCTGGTCGTAATTGAGATGCAGCGCCGCTGCCTCGAGCTCGTCGCTGCGCGTGCGGTAAAGCGCGCGCAGCGCATCGACGAGCGCGGCCTGATCGGGGTTGTCGCGCGCGAGCCGGGCGAGCCGTTCGATCATCACGCCGGTGCGGCGCCATTCGTCGTAGAACTGGCGGGCGATCCGCTTGTCGCTGGCGATGACGGCGCGGCCGAGCACCGCCTCGGCATTCGACATCTGACCCTCGATGCCACGCACCGCGATCATCACTTCGAAACTATGTTCCTGCTGGGCGAGCGCCGTATCGCGCTGCGTGCTGGAAACGCCGAGCATCACGACGAGTCCGGAAAGGCTCGCGACGACAAGTGCCGCCGCGATCCATCCCAGCCAGCGCTGCCAGCCGGAGCGCGGCCCGTCCTCGTTGCCGGTTTCGAAGTCTTCCGCCGCCATCGGGATCAGTCTAGCAAAATGGCCGAAACGACGAAAGTCGCGTGGTCGAGCGGGTCAGCCGATGATCCCGACGGTGCGTCCGGCGGCCGCGAACATCCCGAGGATCTGGTCGACCTGCTCGCTGCTATGCTCCGCGCAGAGCGAGCAGCGCAGCAGCGTCATGTTCGCGGGGGTCGCGGGCGGGCGGGCGAGATTGACGTAGAGGCCTTCGGAGAGCAGCGCTTCCCACATCGCCGCGCCGCGCTCTAGATCGGGCATGATCACCGCGATGATCGCCGATTGCGGCACATCGGTGCCGAGCGTGAAGCCCAGCGCCTTCAGCCCGGCATGGAGCTTGCGGCTATTCTCCCACAGATGCGCGCGCTTGTTGGATCCGTGCATGAGCTTGCGGATCGAGGTGGCGGCGGTCGCGACCACGCTGGGCGGCAGCGATGCCGTGAACACATAGGGGCGGCAGACGAGGCGCAATATCTCGAACTTGGGATGGTTGGAGACGCAGAAGCCACCGACCGTGCCGACGCTCTTGGAAAAGGTGCCGATGACGAAATCGACCTGGTCGAGCACGCCCTGATCCTCGGCGACGCCGCGGCCATTGTCGCCGATGAAACCCATCGAATGGGCTTCGTCGACCAGCACCATCGCGCCGGCTTCCTTGGAGACGCGGATCATCTCCCTGAGCGGCGCGACATCGCCCAGCATCGAATAGACGCCTTCGAGCACGACCAGCTTGCCTGCTTCGGCAGGCAGGCGCTTCAGCCTTTTCTCGAGCGCTTCGATATCATTGTGGCGGAAGGCGACGATCTCGGCGTCGCCCATCTTGCAGCCGTCATAGATCGAGGCGTGGCTGTCGATGTCGAGGATGACATAGTCGCCCTTGCCCGCGATCGTCGAGATGATGCCGAGATTGGCCTGATAGCCGGTCGAAAAGACCATGGCATGGTCCATCGCGTAAAAGTCCTTGAGCGCCTGCTCGACTTCGCGATGGCCCTGATAGGTGCCGTTGAGCACGCGGCTGCCGGTGGTGCCGGCGCCGAATTCGTCGAGCGCCTTCTTGCCCGCGGCGATGACGTCGTCGTCGAACGTCATGCCCATATAGTTGTAGGTGCCGAGCAGGATGGTCTCGCGGCCGTTGCAGACGGCCACGGTCGGGGATTTCACGGCCTCCATGACGAGGCTGAAAGGATCCTTCACGCCGGTCGCGAGCAGCGCTTCGCGCTGCTGGATCAGGGGATCGAATTTGGAGAAGAGGTCGGTCATCGGACTATCCCGTTGTCATCGTCATTCCCGCGAAGACGGGAATCCCGCTGTCCTGCAGGCGATGAGAAGGAAAGAAGAAGCGGAATTCCCGCCTTTGCGGGAATGACGGTCGCGCAGGATTGAGCGGGAGCCATCAGCCCTTCAGCTTGCCCACCGCATCGACGAGCTGGCCGACATTCTCGATCTCGGCCTGCATGTTCATGGTGATGACGATGTCGAATTCGTCCTCCACAGCTGCGACGAAATCCATCACCGTCAGGCTGTCCCATTCGAGGTCGCCGGCGAAGGTCGTGGCTTCGGTCAGGTCGATGCCCTTCTTGTTGAAAGGGGCGATCTGCACCGCGACCGTGTCAAAAATCTGCTGTCTGTCGCTCATCTGAAATCCTTAATCGCGCCTGGCCCGAATGCCAATGGATTGCGGCGGAAAGGCGGCATTTCCGTCGCTTGTAAAGGGCAAAGTCGCCATGCATAGTCGCTGCATGGGGAATGCGCGCGACGAGGCTGAGGAACGGGCGGGGCCGCCCTATTCGCCCAACGCCATCCATCTTGTCCGCACCGCGCAGCAATTGACTCTGCAATTGAGCCAGATGGCTGACCAGAAGGCGTCGATCCTGATGGGGGCGACCTTCGTCGTCTTCACCATCTCTGTCGGGCAGGCACGCAGCGGCAGCTTTTCGATCCCGCTGATGCTGCTTGCCTTTTTCTCCTTCGTGTCGGCGATGCTGGCGGTGTTCGCGGTGCTGCCCTCGGTATCCGGCAAGCCGAAAGGCGAGCCCAATATCCTGTTCTTCGGCGTCTTCACCCGGCTCGACGAAGACGCGTTCGCCGATCGGGTTCTCGATGCGCTTCACGATGAGGAACAGCTCTACCGGCTGATGCTGCGCGACATCCATCAGAATGGACAGGTGCTGCAGGCCAAGAAATATCGCTATCTCGGCCTGGCCTATCGAACTTTCCTCGTTGGCCTGACCGTGACTTTCCTCAGCTTCATCCTGGTCGTGTATCTGGGCTGGAAGCCGGTCTAGGCGGGAATCTCCGCAAGCGCCTTCAGATATTCCGCGGCTTCACTGGACTTTAACCGGACCCAGAGCGGCTTGTGATCGGAAATCTGCCATGTTCGCCAATCCTCTTCGTAATAGCCGGGCAGCTTGTCCGCCGGAACCGCCTGGCCCGCCTTGGATGCGGCAGCATGGGCCTTGTAGTCCTCGAAATCCTGCGGCCTGAAAATGCTTTCATATATGTCGAAAATACCGGCATTGCGCGCCGTGGCGCCGCCGCCGTCGATATAGTCGATCACCGACGGATCAGCGAGAAACGCGATCTGGTCGTAATATTTGGTCCGGTCGAGATTGCTCGGCGCGTCGAGCTTCCTGGGTGTCCTGAAGCCATGCGCTTTCAGTGCCTGCATCGTTTCATGCTCGGGGTGGACGATGTTGAAATCGCCGAGCAGGATCATCGCCCGGCCGCCCTTCTTCGCGTTCAGCTTCGCCAGGCCGGCCAGATATTTGGCGATGCGATCGATCTCCTGGATACGCTCCTGCAGCGCGGCACCGGATGTCTCGCCATAATAGATATGTACCGTGCAGATATCGAATTTGAACCAGCCCGACTGGAAGCGCGCCATGAACGGCGTGCGGCGGAACTGCTTGCCCTTGAACAGCGCCTCGTCGCTGTCGGTGGTCGCGCCGGTCACCAGCATCTGGCTGGGCAGCACGATCTCGCCCGCGATCTTCTGGAACCAGACTTTGCGTTTGTCGAACGCGTAGAGCAGCCGTTCGCCATTGCCGCCGAGCTTGGCATGGGTGACGTCGGTGGCGATGAAATCCCAGTTCGGGCCAAGGATATCCATGATCCGATACCAGTCGTCGAGCTCATTGACCTCCTGCACCGCCACGAAATCGAAGCGCGAGATGATCTCGGCGATATAGAAGAAGCTTTCGGGCAGTCTTTTGCCATGGCCCCACCCGTCGACCTTGCCGAGATCGCGGATATTCCATGTGGCGAGCAGCAGATTCCGTTCGCTGTCCTTGTCGGGAATGTCACGGTCGAGCTGGGCGATCAGGCGCTGGAGATGCGCCACCACGCGTTTTCTGTCGGCGGCGGGAATGCGGGCTTTGAGAAGACTATATTGCGGCATGGGCCGGCCTCCCGGAGCAAAGGGCCACCATCACGCGCATATCATAAGCGGCGGAACTGCGCCGTCCAGACGCGATGCGTCCGTTCCGGCGCTATCCGAGCCAGCCGGCGCGGCGATACCAGGCCGCGGTCGCCTTCAATCCGCCGCGCGTGTTGACATGCGGTTCCCACAGGCCTGCCGGCGGCCGCTTCGTCCGATCGACGGTCCAGTCGGGATGGCAGAAATAATCGACCCGATCGGGGGTGAGCTTGGCACGCGAGCGGCGGATCAACTTGTCGAGCCGGGCGGCCGCCTTGAGCAGCAGCTTGGGCGTCGCGAAGATGGTGACGCGGCGGTCGACTGCCCAGCCGATCGCGCGCGCAAAGCCTTCGTGCGTCCAGCCGTCGGGCGCACCGTCATCGGCTTCGTAGATTTGGGCGATCGAACTGCGATCCGGGGCGAGAGCAAGCAGCAGGCGCGCGAGATCGCTCACTTCGATGACCGAGAGCCGGCCGCCGGGCGGCAGCAGCATCAACCCGCGCCGCGCCATGCGGAAGAGGTCGAGCATCTCGGTATCGCCGGGGCCGTAGATTGCGGGGGGGCGGACCATCGTCCAATCGAGCCCGCTCGCGGCGACGGCGTCCTCGGCGCGTGCCTTGGACCAGCCATAATCCGAAAGCTGCGGCTCGCGCGCGGCCAGCGACGAGACATGGATGAAGCGGCGCACGCCTGCCGCCTTCGCGGCGTTCGCCACCGCCAGCGTACCGTCGATATTGCAGGCTTCGAACGCGGCACGGTTGGCGCCGCTGACCATGCCGGCGACATGGATCACCGCATCGGCGCCGGCGACCAATGTGTCGAGTGCGGCCGGATCGTCGAGCGCACCCGGAATCCAGGTCACGCCCGCACGCGGTTCCTGCGGTTTGCGCACCAGAGCGCGGACCTGATGACCCTGATCGAGCGCGAGGCGAAGCAGCGTCCTGCCGACAAAGCCGGTCGCGCCGGTGATTGCGAGCAACGTCACAGCAGGACCATATGGTCGCAATGGATCAGGGCAGTGCGGGGTGCATAGCCCAGGATCGCGGCGAGCCGGTCCGATCGCTGGCCGACGATGCGTGCGGCGTCCGTCGCGTCATATTCCGCCAGGCCGCGCGCCAATGCCCGCCCGTCCGGCCCCAGCACGTCGATCACGTCGCCGCGCTGGAACTCGCCCGATACCGTGGTCGCGCCAGCCGGCAGCAGGCTCTTGCCCTTTGCCAGGGCGGCGGCGGCGCCCGCATCCACCTGGATAGCACCGGTCACGCGCAATCGCCCGGCAAGCCAGGCCTTGCGCGCACGCTTCGCGCGCTCGGGAACGAACACCGTGCCATGACCGGTTTCGGTGAAGCGGGCCAAGGCGTGATCATGATGGCCCGATGCGATGGCAAGCGTCGTTCCGGCCGCATTGGCGATCTGCGCGGCCTGCAGCTTGGATATCATGCCACCCGATCCCATGCCCGATGCGGTGCCGCCGTCGGCCATTGCGAGGATCTCGGCGTCGATCCGCTCCACACGCTCGACAAAGCGCGCTTGCGGATCGCGCTGCGGATTGGCGGTGTAGAGTCCATCGATATCGGACAGCAGGATCACACCCTGCGCGCCTGCGGCCTGACCCACGCGCGCGGCCAGCCGGTCATTGTCGCCAAAGCGGATCTCCGCGGTCGCGACCGAATCATTCTCGTTGATGACGGGAACGACCCTCAGGTTCAGCAACCGGTCGAGCGTGGCGCTGGCGTTGAGGTAGCGGCGGCGATCCTCGAGATCGTCGAGGGTCAGCAGCATCTGCGCGGCGATCAGATCATGGCTCGCCAGCAGGTCGGACCAGGCCTGCGACAATGCGATCTGCCCGGTTGCGGCGGCGGCCTGCGCATCCTCAAGGCTGGCACGCCCGCCCTTGGGCAGCTTCAGCCGCCGTGCGCCGAGCGCGATCGCGCCCGACGAGACGATCGCGACCTGTTGTCCGGCAGCGTGCGCGGCGGCGATGTCGGCGACCAGAGTGGCCAGCCAGTCGCGGCGGATCGTGCCGTCGGGATCGACGAGCAGCGCGGAGCCGACCTTGACGATCAGGCGCGGGCAGGCGGCGGGCGACAGCGGATTGTCGGTGCGGGCGACGCTCAGACCGGCGACCATTCCCCGTCTCCCCCGTCATCCTCCTTGTGCGCCACCGCTTCGGGCGGATCGATCGCCGCGATCAGCCGATCGAGCACGGCGTCCAGCCCCTGTCCGCTCGCGCCCGACATTGCGAACACTTCGGCGCCGCTTTCCTCCGCCAGTTCGGCGACGAGCGCCTCGGTCAGTTCGTCGTCGAGCATGTCGACCTTGTTGAGCGCGACGATCTCGATCTTGTCGGTCAGGCCCGCGCCATAATTTTCGAGCTCATCGCGCACCGTGCGATAGGCGGCCGCCGCGTCGGGCACATTGGCGTCGACGAGATGGAGCAGCACCTGGCAGCGTTCGATATGGCCCAGGAAGCGGTCGCCGATGCCGGCGCCTTCGGCCGCACCCGAGATCAGTCCGGGAATGTCCGCCACCACGAACTCGCGATCGTGATGCCGCACCACGCCGAGTTGCGGGCGAGTCGTGGTGAAGGGATAGTCGCCGACCTTGGCCTTGGCATTGGTGACGGCGTTGATGAATGTCGATTTGCCCGCATTGGGCATGCCGACCAGACCCGCATCGGCAAGCAGCTTGAGCCGCAGCCAGACCCACATTTCTTCGCCCGGCCAGCCCTGGCCGTGCTGGCGCGGTGCGCGATTGGTCGATGTCTTGTAGCTGGCATTGCCGCGCCCGCCATCGCCGCCGCGCAGGAACACCACCTGTTCGCCCGGCTTGGTGAAGTCGGCAAGCACCTCTTCCTTGTCCTCCGACAGGATCTGGGTGCCGATCGGCACGCGCACCACCAGATCCTTGCCGCCCGCGCCGGTGCGGTTGGAGCCCGCGCCGCCTTTGCCGCGTGGCGCCTTGAAATGCTGGGTGTAGCGGAAGTCGATCAGCGTATTGAGACCGGGCACCGCCTCGAACATGATGTCGCCGCCCTTGCCGCCATTGCCGCCGTCGGGACCGCCATATTCGATATATTTCTCGCGCCGGAAACTGACGGCGCCTGGGCCGCCCGTGCCGGAACGAATGAAAATCTTTGCTTGATCGAGAAAATGCATGGCGTGCGCCTAGCCCAATTCCGCTCCGAAGGGGAGGGGGCGTGGATTCGGACGCTTATGACGGGTTGAAGGTCAGGCCTTCCCCGCCATCGATGCGCGCAATTGCGCCGCCGCGATCTCGCGTGCCTTGTCGCGCGGAAGGCCGAGGGCGCTTGCCATCGGACCGCCGAGCAATGCGTCGCCAAGCGCGGTCAGCACCAGCGAAAGCGTCTGTTCGTGAAGCGGAATCGATCCGTCATGCCCTTCGCCCAGCTCGTCGACCAGCCGATGGATCGCCTCCAATATCGGATCCAGCGCGTCCTCATTGCCCGACAGCAGCATCCAGCTCGCCAGTGCGCCGGCACCGCCGCGGTCGAAGGCGTCGAAGGTGAGGTCGACCACTTCGCGCGGATCATGATCGCCGGCGCGCGAGCGGAGCACCGCCGCACCGATCTCCGCAGTCACCGATTCGGCGAGCGACTTGATCAGCGCTTTCTGAAGACCGGCGGCCGAACCGAAATGGTGGAGCAGATTGGCGTGGGTGCGTCCGATCCGCCCGGCCACGGCTTTCAGCGTAACCGCTTGAGGCCCTGCCTCTATCAGCAGCTCGCGCGCGGCATTGAGCGCGGCGGCGCGGCTGTGCTCGGGGCTCAATCTCTTTTTCACTATTGACATGTATGTCAGTAAGGCCCAGTTGGATGCTCAAGGAGCTTTGGTATGACCCGCGACAAGACACCCACGGACCTGACCATCACCCCCCGCGACCGCCGCTTTGGACGCGGCATGACGCAGCAACGGTGGTGGATGCGCGGCGATCCGATTGCAACGGCTTTCTACAACGCGCTTTCGGTCACCTTCCCGCGCGGCGAGGCATTCTTCGTCGAAAGCGTGCGTGCGTTCCGCGACGGCGTGCCGCCCAAGCTGGAGCGGGAGATCAACGCCTTCATCAAGCAGGAGGTGATGCACAGCCGCGAGCATGTCTCGTTCAACAAGCGCGTGTCCGATGCGGGCTATGAGATCGCGTATCTCGAAAATGTCGTCGCCCAGTCGCTGGAACTGACCAAGGATCGGCCGCAGATCCTGAATCTCGCGGTCACCATGGCGCTCGAGCACTATACCGCGATCATGGCGCAGAAGATGCTCAAGGAACCCGGCTATTGGGAAGGCGCCGATCCCGAACTGGTCGCGATGTGGAAATGGCACGCGATCGAGGAGATCGAGCATAAGGGCGTCGCCTACGACACCTGGCTGCACGCCACGCGCGACTGGTCGCGCTGGAAGCGCTGGAAGGTCAAGACGATCATGATGCTGCTGGTCAGCAAGGAATTCTGGAAGAAGCGCTTCCAGGGCATGCTCTATCTGCTCAAGCAGGATGGCATCGAAGGGCCGCGCGCCGCGATGCGCATCCTCTGGCTCTGGTTCGGCAGCCCCGGCGTCGTCCGCAAGCTGATCCCGTCCTGGTCGGCTTTCTTCCTGCCGGGCTTCCACCCCTGGAATCACGACGATCGCTCGCTGATCGCGCTTGCCGACAGCGATTATGCCGATGCGGTGATTCCGAAGGGCGTGGCGGCAGCCTGATCAGCCCATTGTCATTCCCGCGTTCGCGGGAATGACAATGGGGGTGTGATCGCCCTCAAAGCGGCGCGCACTGCGCTTCCAGCCAGGCCTTCGCCTCGCCGTCGAGCTGCGGGCCGACCACGGCCAGCACCTTCGCATGATAGCCGTCGACCCATTGCCGCTCGGCGGGTGAGAGCATCGTGACATCGATCAGCCGCCGCTCGACCGGGGCGAAGGTCAGCGTCTCGAAGCCCAGCACGGGCTTTTCCGCGCCCGCAATGTCGCGATCCTCGACCAGCACCAGATTCTCGATGCGGATGCCGTATTCGCCGGTCTTGTAATAGCCCGGCTCGTTGGACAGGATCATGCCCGCGCGCAGCGGTTCGTCGGTGCCGGCCTGGCCGCCGGCCGACATGGCGATGCGCTGTGGCCCTTCATGGACGCCCAGGAAGCTGCCGACGCCATGACCGGTGCCGTGCGCATAATCGAGCCCGGCCGCCCAGAGATATTGCCGGGCCAGCGTGTCGAGCTGTCCGCCGCGCGTGCCCTGTGGGAAGATCGCGGTCGCCAGCGCGATATGCCCCTTGAGCACGCGGGTGAAACGATCGCACATTTCGGAGGTCGGATCGCCGATCGCGACGGTGCGGGTGACGTCGGTGGTGCCGTCGCGATACTGCGCGCCCGAATCGACCAGATAGAGCGAGCCGATCTCGATCGGGCGGTTCGTTTCCTCACTCACCCGGTAATGGACGACCGCGCCATTGGGGCCGGCACCCGAGATGGTGTCGAAGGACAGGTCCTCGAGCTTGCCGGTGTCCTTGCGGAACGCCTCCAGCCGGTCGGCCGCCGCCAATTCGGTCAGCCCGCCCTTGGGCGCCTCGACGGAGATCCAGTGGAGGAAGCGGCTGAGCGCCGCGCCGTCGCGCGCCTGGGCGGCGCGCTGGCCGGCGATCTCGACCGGATTCTTGAGCGCCTTGGCCAGCACGGTCGGTTCGCGCAATGCGATCGGCTTCGCGCCCGCCTTGTCGAGTCCGGCGAAGATCGCCGCGACCGCGCGTTCGGGATCGGCGACCACGGCCTTGCCCGTCAGTGCCGCGAAATCCTTCGCGAAAGCCGCCCGGTCGTGCACGCGCACGGCATTGCCGAGATGCTGGGCGACGTCGTCGGCCATCTTTTCGGGGGCGACATAGAGATCGGCGGTCGCATCGGCATGCACCACGGCATAAGCGAGCGCGACGGGCGTGCGGCTGACGTCGCGCCCGCGGATGTTGAAGGTCCAGGCGATCGAATCGAGCGCCGAGAGAATGACGGCGTCGGCCTTGTGCGCGTGCAGCCAGTCCGCAATCTCCTGGCGTTTTTCGCCCGCACCCTTGCCCGTCAGCTCCTGCGGATGGACGACCAGCCTCGCCTTGCTCGGCTCCGGCCGGTCGGGCCACACCGCATCGACCGGATTGGTGTCCACCGGCACCAGTTCGGCGCCCTTTTCCGCGAGCGCCTGTGCCGCCTGATCGGCCCAGGCGCGCGTGTGCAGCCAGGGATCGTAACCGATGCGCGCGCCGGTCGCGGCATGGTCGCCCAGCCACTGGGCGATGCTGGTCTGGGGCACGCCGACATATTGCCAGTGATTGCCGTCGACCTGCTCGCGCACCTGCAGCGTGTAGCGGCCGTCGACGAAGATCGCGGCTTCCTCCGGAAGCACCACGGCCGATCCCGCCGAACCCTGAAAGCCGGTGAGCCAGGCGAGACGCTGCGCATAATCGCCGACATATTCGCTCATATGCTCGTCGGAGATGGGAACGACGAAGCCGTCGAGCCGGTCGCGCTTCAGTTGCTCGCGCAGCGCCTGAAGGCGCGCTTCATGGGTGGACATGGATTGATCCTTGATCTCTAGTGGCTGCGATCAACATAAGGCGATGGCGACCGCCTTGCCACCCGCCGCAACGGGAAATACCAACCATGCGCCTGGCCCCGGCCGCCGCCCTGCTGATCGCGCTCGCCGCGCCCGTTCAAGCCCAGAAAGACACCATGACCGATCCGATCAAGCCCCCCGTCGCCGAACAGCGGCCGCATGCATATACCCGCCACGGCGTCACCATCCAGGATCCCTATTTCTGGTTGAAGGACCAGAGCTATCCCGAAGTGAACGACGCCGACGTGCTCGCTTACGTCAAGGCGGAGAACGCCTATTTCGAAGCACAGATGAAGCCGCGCGCCGCGCTGGTCGAGACGATCTTCCAGGAGATGAAGGGCCGCATCAAGGAGGATGATTCGTCGGTTCCGCAAAGGGACGGCGACTGGCTCTACTGGCTCGCCTATCAGACCGGTGCGCAATATCCGGTCCATTATCGCCGGCCCGTCTCCGGCGGCGCGGACGAAGTGCTGTTCGACGAACCCAAGGAAGCCGAAGGCAAGGAGTATTTCCGCCTCGGCATCCTCGAGGTGAGCCCCGATGGCCGGCTGATGGCTCATGGTGCCGACGACAATGGATCGGAACGCTACACGCTGCGCATCCGCGAGATCGCGACCGGTCGCGAACTGGAGACGGTCAGCACGCAGGTGAACGGCGAAGTCGCCTGGGCAGCGGATTCGAAGAGCCTGGTCTATACCGAGGTCAACGAGCAGTGGCGCGCCTACAAGGCGCTGCACCATGTGCTGGGCGCCGATCCGAAGACCGACAGGGTCCTCTATGAGGAACAGGATATCGGTTTCCAGGTCGGTATCGACGAAACCCAGGATCGCCAGTGGATCATCCTCGCGACCGGCGACAACCAGACCAGCGAAGTGCGCCTGCTGCCCGCGTCGAACCCGCTTGCCGAGCCGATCCTGGTTTCCCCCCGCAAGGTGAAGCACGAATATTCGGTGGATTCGTCCAATGGGAAGCTGTGGATCCTGACCAATGACGAGCATGTGAACTTCCGCCTGGCGGAGGCCGACCCGGCAAATCCCGGAAGCTGGAAGACGGTGATCCCCGGCTCCGATCGCGTCTATCTGACCGGCTTTGCGGCCTTCAAGAAGCACCTCATCCTCTCCGAGCGCGTCGATGGCCTCGATCAGGTCGTGCTGAGGACCTATGACGGCGTGGAAAGCCGTGTCCCGTTCGGGGAAGCGAGCTATTCGGCGGGGCTGTCGAGCAACCCCGAATATGATCCCGACGTCTATCGGCTGTCCTATTCCTCGATGGTGACGCCGCGCACCACCTATGAATATGATCCCGCGACCGGCGGGCTCACGACGCTCAAGGTCCAGGAAATCCCGTCGGGCTACGATCCCAGCCAGTACGAGACCGAACGGCTGATGGTGACGGCGCGCGATGGTGCCAAGGTGCCGGTTTCGGTCGTCTATAAGAAAGGTTTCCGCAAGGACGGCAACGGCAAGCTCTTCCTCTACGCCTATGGCGCCTATGGTTATGCCATCCCGCCCAGCTTCTCGACGGGACGGCTTTCGCTGCTCGACCGCGGCTATGCCTTTGCCATTGCGCATATCCGCGGCGGCGACGATCTCGGCTATAACTGGTATCTGCAGGGCAAGGCGGAAGCACGCTGGAACACCTTCCACGACTTTGCCGATGCGGCGAAGGGGTTGATCGCCGCCAATTTCACCAAGGCCGGCAATATCGCGATCAATGGCGGCTCGGCGGGCGGCGAACTGATGGGCGTCGTCGCGAATACCGATCCCGATCTATGGGGCGCGGTGGTCGCCGATGTGCCTTTTGTCGACGTGCTCAACACCATGCTCGACGACAGCCTGCCGTTGACGCCCGGCGAATGGCCCGAATGGGGCAATCCTATCACCGACAAAAAGGCGTTCGAACTGATCCGCAGCTACAGCCCCTATGACAATGTCGCGGCCAAGGCCTATCCGCCCTTGCTCATCACCGGTGGGCTCAACGACCCGCGCGTGACCTATTGGGAGCCCGCGAAATGGGCGGCCAGGCTGCGCGCCACCAAGACCGACGGGAACATGCTGCTGCTTAAGACCAATATGGGCGCGGGCCATGGCGGCAAGTCGGGCCGGTTCGACAGCTTGCGCGAGGATGCGGAAACCTACGCATTCGTGCTGTGGCAGCTCGGTGATGTGGACTGAGGAGGCCGGTTTCATGGACTTTACCTGGTCGATCACTGCGACCGACGACGACATCGACGAGCTGGGTCATGTCAACAATGCGGTCTGGGTACGCTGGATCCAGGACATCGCTACCGCGCATTGGCGTCATGCCGCGGCGCCCGAGCATGTCGATATCTATGTCTGGGTCGTGGCGCGCCACGAAATCGACTATGTTGGCAATGTCCGCACGGGCGAGACCGTGACGGCGCGGACCTGGGTTCCCGAATGGCCGCGCGGCGCGCGTTTCGACCGGATGATCGAGTTCACCGGACCCGACGGTAAGGTGAAGGTGCGCGCGAAGACGACCTGGGCGATGATCGACAAGGCGACCGGTCGTATCGGCCGCGTACCGCGCGACGTCGCCAGGAACTTCGTTATTGGGGGAGAGGAGGAGAAGCCATGATCATTGTCACCGGCGCAATCCATACCCAGGCGGCAAGCCATGGCCCGATGCTGGCCGCCTGCCTTGAGCATTGTCGCCGTTCCCGATCGGAACCGGGGTGCATCGCACACAATGTCCATGTCGATTGCGAGGATCCGTGCCGGCTGGTGTTCGTCGAGTTCTGGGAGGACGAAGCCGCGCTGCGGACGCATTTCGCGGTGCCGGAAACCCGCGCCTTTGCCGCCTATGCACGGACCAACGCCAACGAGCCGCCGGAGATCGTCATCCACCGCGCCGAGACGGTGCCATTTTAGAGGGTATCGCTTCGATCAATGACGCGGCGTCAGAGCTCAGGCGTCGAGCGCTTCGAAGATCGCGTTGATCGAATCGGGCGATGTCGTGAAGCCTAGATGGCCGCAGCCGACCTGCCAGGTCCGATCGCTTTCATGCGGCAATCCGCGGCTGCAGTCGGGCGAGACGATGCCGTCATTCTCCGACCATAAAGTGTAGGTGGGCACGGGCGGCTTCTCGGTCAGATTGACCGAAAGCGGCCCCTGGTCGACGGGATGGCGATTGATCAGTTCATAGAGGCGCCAGGCATGATTGGCACGCAGGTCGCCCGAAAACGGGCTGCCCATCGTGATCACGCGATCGATCCGGTCGGGCGCGTATTTGGCATATTCGCGGGCGATCAGGCCGCCCAGGCTCCAGCCGATCAGGGCCACGGGCGCATCACATTCGCGCTGGATCTGGTCGATCCGGCGATCGAGCCGTTCGAGAATATCGGCCTTCACACCGTAATTGCGGCCTTCGCCCCAGCCAAAAGTCCGGAAATTCGCGGCCTTCAGCGTACGGCGGAGCATCACCGTCGATCCGTCCGCCGCCAGGAAACCGGGAATCACCATCACCGGGCGGCCATGACCGTCATGGTCTGTCGCCATCGCCGGACCATAGCGCCAGCCGCGGCGCAGCTCGCCGAGCACACGCATTTCGCCAAGCAGCTTGGCGATCGGTGGCGGCGAGGCCGGGAGAGTGAGCGCGATTCGGTCCATGACAAATTTATGACGGTAAAAACCTAACGAAGCCAGTCACAGTTCCGTAACATGAAGGAAATCAATCTGTGATGAATGGGCCGCGTTCGGCGAACACACCGCCGTGGCGGGCCGTTGATCGCCGCGATTGGGCCAATTTCGTGGAAAACCGGTTCACTCTTTTCCGCGCGATGCTTTAGCATGTCGCCATGAAACTGTTCTTCGATCCGCGCGAGCTTGACCACGCGCCCGAGCAGGAGCTGCACAATGGCAGCTTCGTCCCCTATGCCGAGCATCCCGGCCGTGCCCGCAACATGCTGGGCGCGCTTGGCGCGACCGAGCCGCCGCCGGATCGCGGTGAGGCGCCGATCCTGCGCGTCCATTCGGCCGACTATGTCGATTTCCTCAAACATGCGCATGCGCGCTGGATCGATGCGGGCCGCAGTGGCGATGCCGTCGGCTATACCTGGCCGGTCGCGCGCCGCCGCCCGCTCAAGCTCGATCGCATCGATGCGCAGCTCGGCCTGTACAGTTTCGATGCCTCGACGCCGATCACCGCGGATACCTGGGCCAGCGCCTATTGGGGTGCGCAATCGGCGCTGTCGGCGACGCATGACGTGCTCGACGGCGCATCCAATTCATTCGCGCTCTGCCGCCCGCCGGGCCATCATGCCGGCGCCGACTATCTCGGCGGCTATTGCTACATTAACAATGTCGCCGTTGCCGCGCAGGCCGCGCTCGATGCGGGCCGCAAGAAGGTCGCGATCCTCGATATCGACTATCATCACGGCAACGGTACGCAGGACATCTTCTACGATCGCGGCGACGTTCTGTTCGTCTCGATCCATGCCGATCCGGTGACCGACTATCCCTTTTACTGGGGCCATGCCGACGAGCGCGGCGAAGGGGCGGGGGAGGGTGCGACGCTCAATCTCCCGCTGCCACGCGGCACGACGCTGGCGGATTACGAGCCGGTGCTGGACGGCGCGCTTGGTGCGATCGCCGATTTCGGACCTGATCTGCTGCTGGTTTCGTTCGGTGCCGACACGTTCGAGGAGGACCCGATCTCTCAGTTCAAGCTGAAGACGAGCGACTATCCGGCGTTGGCACGGCGCATCGCCGCGTCGGGACTGCCATTGGTGGTGGTGATGGAGGGTGGCTACGCCACCGACGCGCTAGGGCGCAATGTCGCGAGTTTTCTCTCGGGATTTTGAGAGCAATTAGCCCCTCCCTTTCAAGGGAGGGGTTGGGGC
>NZ_JBYSZM010000046.1:0-49438 GCF_058787155.1 Sphingobium sp. FW305-3-2-15-F-TSA7
GGGCGGGGGATGGCCAATCATGGCCGATATTACGGCTCGTTGCGGCGACAGCTTTGCGTCGTTCGAGAGTAACTCGGAGAAGACGATATGAAAACCTGGTTCATCACAGGCTGCTCGAGCGGCTTCGGCCGTCGGCTCGCGCTCGCAGCAGCACAGCGCGGCGACCGGGTCATCGCGACGGCCCGCAATATCGAGACGATTGAGGACATGGCCAAGCCTTTTGGCGGCCGCATGATCATGTTGCCGCTCGACGTGACCGATGCGGTGGCGGCTAGGGCAGCGGTCTCAAAGGCGGTCGAGACCTTCGGCGGGTTTGACGTGCTCGTGAACAATGCCGGCTACGCACTGTTTGGTGCGATCGAGGAAGGCACGTCCGAAGAATATAGGCCAATGTTCGAGGTGAATGTCTTTGGTCTGATCGAAACCACCCGCGCCGCGCTGCCCGTCCTGCGCCGCTCGGGCGGAACGATCGTCAACATGTCGTCCGGTGCGGGCATCGAGGGCCGCGGCGGCGGAGGTTATTACCACGCCGCAAAGTTCGCCGTGGAAGGGATTTCCGAAGCGCTCGCAAGCGAGCTTCAACCCTTCGGTGTCCGCGTGCTGATCGTCGAGCCCGGGCCGTTTCGCACAGACTTCCTCGGCCGCTCTGTCACGATCGCGGCTAAGGAGATGCCGGAATATACCGCGAGCTCGCGCAAGCACTATCGCGACGCCAACGACGGCAATCAGGCGGGCGATCCCGACAAGGCGATTGCGGTGATACTGCAGGCCGTCGACGCCGATGACGCTCCGCTTCATATGCCGCTCGGCCCGGCCGCGCACGCGATCGCGGAGCGCAAGCTGGCTGCCTTCCGCCGCGATATCGACGCTTGGCGCGATATCACGATCGCCACTGATTTCGACCAGCCTGAACGCGGGCCGCGAGCTCTGTCTGAACGTCAACAACTGTTTGGAAGAGGATCATGATCGCAGCTTTGAACGGGTTTAGCCAGCAGCTGATGCTGGTGAACGGCATCAAGATCAACGCGGTCACGGGAGGCTCTGGCCCGCCGGTCCTTCTGCTTCACGGCTGGCCGGAAACCTGGTGGGAATGGCACAAGGTGATGCCGCTGCTGGCCGAGCATTTGAGCGTGGTAGCCATCGATCTGCGCGGGGCGGGCTTTTCCGATTGCCCGCAGGCTGGCTATGACAAGACGACGATGGCGCGTGACGCGCATGAAGTGATGGTTGCCCTCGGGCATCGACGCTACGCTGTGTGCGGCCATGACATCGGCGGAATGGTCGCCTTGCCGCAGGCCGCCATCTATCGGCACGCTGTTACCCATCTGGCCGTCCTCGACGTTCCGCTTCCCGGCTGGACGGGATGGGAGGCGACGACCGCAAGGCTGTGGCACTTCGGCTTCCATATGGACCGGGATTTACCCGAGCGCATGATTCATGGCCGCGAATATGACTATATTTCTGCCTTCATGGCGGAGCGGTTCTACGATCACAGTAACTTCAATCCGGTAGACATCGAGATCTACGCCAAGGCGATGGCGCTTCCCGGCCGCACGCGTGGCGGCATGGAATGGTATCGGACCCTCGCCGCCGACCATGCGGCCGCGCTCGAGTACAAGAAGCAGCCGCTCGACATGCCGGTACTAGGTCTCGGTGGCGATCAGCGGTTCGGTGCACAGATGGTGCCGATGCTCAAGGAGTTCGCCGCCAATGTGACGGGCGGGTCAATCGCACGGTGCAGCCACTATGTCGCTGACGAGCGGCCGGATGACGTCGCGGCCGCTCTGATCGATTTCCTCCAGGTCAATCGAAACGCGGCGCCCGCGCTATCGTGTGCCGGGCGGATGGACCAATGAGAAAGGATAACTGACATGACTGCACCTGTTATTCGCGGCGTCAATCATATCGGCATTACCGTGCCCGATATCGAAGCCGCAAAATCGTTCCTGGTAGAAGCTTTTGGTGGCCAGCTGATCTATCAATCCTTCGGACCGGAGGATTCGCCGCGGCAGGGACCTGAGTTTGAGCGGGCCGTTGGCGCTTTTCCCGGAACGGTCGTGCGTGCGCAGGCTATGGTCAAGATCGGAACCGGTCCCGATATCGAGCTCTTCGAAATGCACGGCCCCGAACAAGCTCAGCCGATCCGGGCGAGCGACTTCGGCATCACGCACTTCGCTCTCTACACCGACGATATCGACGGATCGGTCGAGCGCTTCAAACGGGCTGGAGGCAAGCCCCTCACGGCCCCGCGCGCAATTCCCTATGAAACCGAAAAGGGTCCTGGCAATAAGGTCTGTTACTGCCGCACGCCCTGGGGCACGACGATGGAATTCATCACTACGCCGGATCGTATGCCCTATCATGACCAGACGGATATACGCCGGTGGCAGGACGAGGGCTGAGCAGGGATCGAAAAGGGGTTCGCATCGGCTATGCCGCGTCCGAGGTAGCGCATCAAGGCGCCGGATCAGGGCAGCACCACTTGCAGGTGACTCTCCACGATTCCGATGAAAGCACGCAGGCGCTGAAGGTGCTTCAGATCGCGATGGTAGCCCATCCAGATGTCGCGACCGGGCGGCTCCGACGGAAGGTCGAGCTGACGCAGCCCCGGGATCTGGTTGCCGACTGCGCGGGGAAGCACGGCGATGCCGACACCCTGTTTGCACATACGCGCCTGAACGTTCCGGTTGTTCGAACGCATGATTGGCTCTGCGTTGGGGAAGCTCTCTACGAGCCAAGCAATATCGGGGAACTGGCCCGTCGATGTGTCGTGGGTGATCAGACGGAAGCCTGTCCCGTCGCCGAACACCGGTTCGGGCGCGTTGGCGGCGATGTATACGCCGTAGTTCAACCGGGCGAGCCGCCGTTGCACGATGTCGGAGGTGTCGAAGGGCACGATGCGGAAGGCGATGTCCGACTCACGCTGAGCGAGGCTGAAGAGGCGCGTTCCTGTCAGGATCTCGACATCGACGCCCGGATAGGCGCTCGTATATTCAGCTACGATTGGCGGCAGGACATAGGCGCCGAACCAATCGGCCGAGGATATACGCAGGGAGCCACGAAGCTGCTGCTCCTGCCCGGCAAGCCGTCTCTCCATGGCGAGCGCACCCTCTTCCATCTGCTCCGCCAGAGCGACGATGGAGCGCCCTTCCTCCGTGAGGACGTGTCCATCAGCGGTTCTCTGAAACAGCGTGTGGCCAGTCGCCTCCTCGAGCGTGCGGAGACGCCGGCCAACAGTGGGATGACTGAGGCGCAGCGAGCGCGCAGCGCCGCCCAGCGTGCCAGACCGCAGTACGGCCAGAAAGATGCGGACGTCGCCCCACTCCATGTTATGTCCTCACGCGTTGTAATAGCGGGGCAAAACCCGGCATCTCTTCGAACGATCGCTTATCGATCTTTCCGCCTCGTCACCGCTGCGGATTTCCGGCGAAGCTCTGCAGCAGCCCGCTCGCCACTTCTTGAGCGGTTGCAGTCAGCTCTTCATCGGCAAGCTCGCCTGCCGTCCAGAAGGACAGCGTTCCGCGAAAGGCAAATGCGAGCTGCCGCGGCAAGGTACGTAGCGCTTCGTCTTTCCTCACGGCAACCAGGCCGCTGCCGTCGCCGAGGGCGAGCCGCCACAGATTTGTCGACAGCTCCAGTGCGCGGCCTGGCGCCGGGCCCGCAGTTCCGATCCAGCCCATTACTGCGCGATTGACTCGCGGTTCTTCGAGCATGCCTTCTGCAGCTATTCGGATGGCGACCAGAACCCGGTCGGCTGCGTTGGAGAGGGGAGGATGCTCCAAGAAGCGCTTTGTCATGAGCTCGATCCGCCGTTCGGCGAGCGCCTGCATGATCGCCGCTTTGCTCCCGAACTGATTGAAAGGCGTCGCGAAGCTGACGCCGGCCTCGGAGGCGAGGTGACGCATCGAGAATTCGGCCTTGCCTTCGCGAAGCAATCGTTCCGCCGCGTCGATGACGCGCTGGCGGACAGGCTCGCCCCGCATGGCGGTGGCGTCAGAGGGGGTCTTGATACGCGTCATGCCACTATCTATATCATGATATAGTTATTGATCCTATCCAGTGGAGTTAGACCATGGCCGCAGTTCTCCCCAAGACCTTTCTCATAACCGGCGTCAGTTCCGGCCATCGACTTTCCGGCCGCCGCCTAGGCTGAAGATATTTCGCGGCGCCGGGAGGGTCTACCGGCGCAGAATTCACTCAATCTGATCCCCTGCTCGCTGCGCAGCCGCGTTCGCGCTTCAACTGAAAGCCCACATGACAATGAATAGTGAAACCTTGCCTCCGAACAGCGACTGGCTGAAGCGCTATTACATCATACGCGCGCTTTTTTCGGCCTTGTGGGTCGTCTTGGCTCTCGCGATCGCAAACTCTCACCCGGCGCTTGGCGTCGCTTTGATCATTGCGTATCCCGCATGGGACAGCCTTGCCAATTATATCGATGCACAGCGCAGCTGCGGCCTCCGCAGCAACCCCACACAAACGGTCAATGTGTTCGTGAGCGCCATTGTCGCGCTGGCGGTTGCTGTCGCTGCAACACGGAACTTTCATGCCGTAATCGCGGTGATCGGGATTTGGGCAACGCTCTCCGGCATTCTCCAACTTTCGACCGCCGCGCGGCGGTGGCGGAGTGCGGCTGCCCAATGGCCGATGATCTTGAGTGGCGCGCAGTCGGCATTGGCGGGTCTGTTCTTCATAGCGAAGGCGAACGATCCCGCTTCCAGTCTGAACGTCGCCGATGTCGCGCCCTATGCGGGTTTTGGTGCACTCTACTTTGCCGTGGCGGCCGTAATGCTCCTTCGGAAAACGGGAGTCCAAAACCGCCCAGCTCGCGATCCCGAAAGCGAACGCGCCTAACTGCCTTGGAGTGTCCGCTTTCGTTGTTTGATCGCCGAAAGCCGACCGTCTCCAAACGGCCCAGAAGCGGCCTGGACGCAATTGGCCTGGTCCGGCGGCGGTCGATATGCGCGGGGCCGTGTGGCATTTGCAGCTGCAACGAGTAGGAAGGCCACTTCCGATCCTGTCGGAATTCCTCGGAAGGCTCGCCGGAAGAACCCGTGTTCCTACTTGCCGGGAAACTCAGGGCTCTGGTGACGAATTTAGGCGATCGCTGATTTCCTTGATACGCCGCTCTCGCGTTTCTGCCTTTTTTGCTCCGGTTACCGTTTCGGCATGCTCTCTTTGGCGCGTAAAGCTCAGCGCATCCCATCTCTCTCGTCCAACAGGTGTGAGTGCGCTTTCAAGGTCGGTTGGGATCTCGACCCTCCGCTCATCGGCATCGAGTTCAAGCGTAACGTCCAAAGTTTCTCGACCTTCCAGGCACGCGGCCTCCCTGTTTCTCTTGCGCAGCGGAAGGCAGAATTGCCCTCCCATATGCGCAATGGTGCTGCGATATGTGTAACCGTTCAGTGTGACCTTTACCGGCGCGCGGATCCTACCGAAAATGGGCTTCGGATCGAAATTCAGCGGGATGAAGCAGGCGGAGCCATCTCTGACAATCGTGGTCCTGAACGTCTTTCCAGCCATACGGGCTCTCCTTTTTTACAAAATTCCCGATTGAGCCATCTCCGCATCTGATTACGTAGCAAATTCGCGGCGGATGATGGCCCATGCGAGGTTCCATTTAAGTGCGATGAATGTCGACACGAACCCCAGAGACATGGTTGTGAGTGAGGTTTACCTTCCGCACGATGATCGACATCAGCCTTCCTCAGCGTGCGGAGACATCATTTGCTGGAGCCGAACGTCTTCACGAGTTTGACCTTGAACTCGGGGCCGCGCTCTCGACTTTCGAGGTCCTCCCGTACCCGCTCCGCGACAAGTCGGCGGTAGCTCTTCGTCGTACCAAGGCCGCTGAGCGTTCCGGTCAGCGACAAGGTTCGACTGAAGCTGTGTGTGTACGACAGTGTTGCGGAGGAGGAACCGCCAAGCCGGACCTGGTAGGAACGCGAAGGGCTTGCGTAGAAGAACTGGAGTTGGGCGATATCACCAGGCAAATTGCCGCGACCGAGACCGCTCCATTCGATCGTCGCATTGCCCGTGTAACGAAAGGTTTCGGCGCTCGCGCTACCTTGCCACGGATCGATGGGCACGCGGCTGTTGAACAGATTGATGCTCGCGCTTGCCTTGATCCGCGTCGCCAGAGGCGTGCTGACGTCGAACTCCGCACCGCGATCGATGCGGCGACCGGCATTGATCGGCGTCATCACGGTCGCGCCATTGGGATCGACCAGGAAGCGCGGTGAAAACAGATCGCTCGTTTCACGGTGATAGATGATCAGACCGGCGTCGAATTTTTTGCGGCTATAATGAAGGTTGATCTCATAGGCGTCGGTCGATTGGTCCTTGAGCGTCGGATTGCCATTCTCGGCCAGATTGACTTTCACCATGATCGGAAAGGGGCGCAGCCTGTTGACTCCGGGCTGATCGATCCGCTTGCTGTAGCTCAAGGTGAGATCGAGCGCGTTGCTCAAAGGACCTTGGATATGGATCGTCGGAAATAATCTCGTCCGGCTCGTCTCGAAGGTTGGCCGGCCGGGGCTCGAGATCTTGCGACTATTCCGCTCGATTCGGATGCCCGGCATCACGGCCCAGGCACCGAATTGTTGCTGGAAGGTCGCATAGGCCGACAGTGTTCCGGCAAGCAGCTTGAATTGGTCGATCTGGTCCGGCCCCAGCGACGGGGCAATGCTGTCGTTTTCGAAACGATAGCGCAGCTCGTGCTTTTCCGCCGACCATTGAGCACCCATGGACAGGATTTGGCTCTTGCCGATCGGATGAACCCAGCCGAGCTGGAAATCCACGGTCCGGTTTGGCTCGTGCCGATCGATCGTGAAGCGGCCGTCTTCGTCCAGATCGCCGACGAGCCGGCTATGTCTGACCGGGTTCCCCAGCACGCTGGCGGTCACCTTCAGCGTCTCGCCTTCGGTCTCGCCCTTGTGATCGAATCCGAGTTCGAATGCCGCGAAGCTGGCTGTGGAGGACTGGCGCTGTCGTTCGAAGGATCGGGAATCCGAATTCGCTTCGCGGACCGCAATGTTGCTGTTGTCGCTGAACCGAATGAGGCTGCCGATGATCTTGGCATAGATGTCGGTCTTGCTGTTGATCTCGCGGGCGACCTTGGTGCTCAGAAAGGCGCCGCGGGCGAACTTGGCGACGACACCGTTCTCGACGCTGGTCGTGAACGCCGAGTCTGGATAGTTCCCGACCGTTCGATGAAGCGTGTAGCTCGAACCTTCCGTTTGCCCGCCATTGGCGCGCATTTCCACCTCGAAGCTCCATCGTCCCTGCTTATACTTGACCGTCGCGCCGGCGTTGCCGTTGCCAAGGCTCGAAACCTCGCCATATGCCGATCCCGTTGCGCCGTCGTCACGTTGTTTCCGCAAGACGATGTTAATGATCCCGCCGGTGCCTTGCGGTGAATATTGCGCGGACGGGTTGGTGATAACCTCGATCCGCTCGATATCGCTGCCGTGCAGCGTTTTGAGATATTGCGTCACATTTCCCTGGATCGATCGGTCGTCGACCATGACCGCTACATTGGGCGCGCCGAGCAACATGATCTCGTCGTCGCGCGAAATCGTCACTGCCGGCAGACCACGGAGAAGTTGCAGGGTATCTGCCTGCGCCGAATGGAGATTCGGCTTCACCCGATAGCTCCTGCGATCGATTTTCTGGGTCTGTTCGGGGCGTGTGCCGATGACTTCGATCACGCCGGCGTCGGTTTCTGCCTGGCTCGAAGCGACGATCGCGGGCGGATCTGCCAACATGGGAATCCCTTCTTCAAGAATGCAGCTTGCGGCCTTGGCGGGAGGTGGGATTACGGGGGGCTCACCAGTCGATGCCGGTCGCTACCGGCCGGTGGTCGCTACCCGTTGCGGGCAGCACCCAAGATCTTGTCGGCTTCAAACCCCTGACCAGGATGTGATCGATCCGCGTCACCGGGAACCTGGCTGGCCAGCTGAAGCCGAACCCGCCGCCCACCGCCTCGTGGGCCGAGCGCAGCTGTGATGTGATGGCGTTGAACGCGCGGTCATCGATGGCGCCGTTCAGGTCACCGAGCAGAACCATCCGCGTGTTCGGTTCCGCAGCGATGGCCTTGCCGAGCGCTTCTGCACCCCGGTCTCGCCCGCCCGTTCGAAAACCCTCCCAGGGTACGAAGCGGACGGACCCGAGATGGGCGACATAGACCGCCAGCGGCCCGCGGGGCGTGGCGACCGTACTGCGCAGCGCCCGGTTCCAGGGCATTTGGGTGGCGGGCGGTCTGGTCGCCGCGAGTGGCCCATAGTCCATCTCGATGTCGACCGGCCGGGTTTCCGACAGCGGCAGCTTGCTCCACAGGCCGACGGTACCTCGCACCACGTGATAGGGGTACGCTCTCGCCAGGCCTTTTTCGTAGAGCGGCCTTGCCTCGTCGGTGATCTCCTGCACCGCCAATATGTCCGCCCCCGATCGAGCGAGCGCGCGCGCCGTGCCGACCGGATCTGGGTTGCCGGCGCCGACATTGTGGGTGGCCAGGATGAGGTCGCTATCGACGTCGGACTTGTCGCCCCATTGTCCACCGAACAGGTTCATCCAGATGATGGCCGGCAGGATCAATGCGACGGCTGCACTGGCGGAACGGCGCCGGACGGCTGCGAAGAGGAGCACCGGGATGAATAAGCCGAACCACGGTAGAAAGGTCTCCGCCAGGCTGCCGAGATGTCCGATCCGGTTCGGTATCTTTGCATGCAGCGCCATGAGTAGACCCAGCAACACGGCCAGCGTCGCCAGGATCAGGCCGCGCTTCCCGCGACCCGGCGGTGTCTCCCCCGGATCCATCCGCGCTATACGCGGCCGATCGGTGCTCGATTGGACTATGCGGGCGGCTGTTCGTGTCGGTTCGCTGTAGGTCATGCCTCTGGTTGACGCGATGGCATGTTGCGGGCGCGTCTGTGTTTTTCGATACGCTGACGATATGCTCGCGCCCGTAGAAGCGAGTTATTATGCGTGTGCTGATAGTCGAAGACGAACCTTATCTGGCCGAAGCCATCCGCGATGGCTTGCGTCTGGAGGCGATCGCCGCGGACATCGCCGCCGACGGAGACACGGCCCTCGAGCTGCTGGATATCAACACGTACGACGCCGCCATCCTGGACCGCGATATCCCGGGCCCGTCGGGCGACGAGATCGCCAGAAGCATCGTTGCCTCCGGCAGCGGCATGCCCATCATCATGCTGACGGCCGCCGACCGGCTCGACGACAAGGCTTCGGGCTTCGAACTGGGCGCCGACGATTATCTGACCAAGCCATTCGCGCTTCGAGAGCTTGTGCTCAGGCTCAGGGCCCTCGACCGCAGGCGCACATATAACAGGCCGCCAGTCCGCGAGATCGCGGGGCTTCGCCTCGACCCGTTCCGCCGTGAGGTCTACCGCGGTGGACGATATGTCCCGCTGACCCGCAAGCAGTTTGCCGTGCTCGAAGTCCTCGTCGCGGCCGAAGGCGGTGTGGTCAGCGCCGAAGAGCTTCTGGAGCGGGCATGGGATGAAAATGCCGATCCGTTTACCAACGCTGTGCGCATCACGGTCTCAGCGCTGCGTAAACGGCTCGGCGAACCCTGGCTTATCGCCACGATGGCCGGCGCCGGTTATCGTATCGACACGCAGACAGGGGCCGAAACTGAGGGAGGGCGCGGTGGATAGGGGCCCCGGTTTGAGCGTCCGTCTAAAGCTTACCCTGAGCTATGCCGGATTCCTCATGGTGGCAGGCGTCATGCTGCTCGCTGTCGCGTGGCTATTCCTTCTGCGAGACAAACCTTTCAGCATTTTCCTTCCTGACCCTTCCAACCTCCTGCGCGCCTTTGACCCGAGCAACTTTGGTCCCGTGATATTCGGTCCGGCCGCCTTCGCCGTTTTGGTCTTCCTGCTGATATTCGGTCTCGTGGGAGGATGGATTCTTTCCGGTCGCATGCTGGCGCCGCTGACATGCATAACGAATGCCACCCGCCAGGCAGGCTTCGGGTCGCTCTCCCATCGTATCAGCCTGCCCGGCCGTCGGGATGAGTTTCGCGAACTCGCCGATGCCTTTGACGCGATGTTCGCGCAGCTCGAAACCCATGTCACCGAACAGCAGCGATTTGCGGCAAACGCTTCGCATGAATTGCGGACTCCACTGGCGATCACGCAGACCCTCCTCGAAGTCGCGCGTAACGATCCGGCTCGCGACGCCGACGAACTCGTCGAGCGCCTCGATGCCGTCAACAGCCGGGCAATCGACCTCACGGAAGCATTGCTCCTGCTCAGCCGCGCCGACCGGCGGTCCTTCACTCGCGTAGAGGTCGATCTTTCCCTCTTGGCGGAAGAAGCGACCGAAACGCTCCTTCCTCTCGCAGAAAAGTGCGGCGTTACCATCGAGACGTCGGGTAACATTGCTATCACCACCGGTTCACAAGCGCTCCTGCTACAGCTGGCTACGAACCTGGTGCATAACGCGATCGTCCATAACCTGCCTGGACAGGGCACTGTATGGGTAAAGACCAGCGTTCATCCTGGTAGCGTGACGCTCACTGTCGAAAACACTGGCGAAAAGCTGACCGAACAATCGGTTTGCACACTTGCCGAGCCGTTTCAGCGCGGCGCCGAACGAATACGCACCAGCCACGAAGGCGTCGGTCTCGGCCTGGCTATCGTCAAAAGCATTACCCAGGCGCATGATGGTATCATGAAGCTCGCACCCGGTTCCGTTGGCGGCCTCCGGGTCACGGTGCAATTACCCGCTGGGCCGCCGCAGACCGAGCGATGCGCGAACGAACCGCGCCGGCATGTCGATCAGCCGCGCGTATAACAGCCGACTGATATAGGGGCGATGAGCAGGGCATATGAGCGATATCCATGAACGGCCGAGCGACGGCGCCTGCAAGCGAGCGCGACAGCGGGCCACCGAGCGCAGGACGGGGCGGCCCGCAAGGCGGACCTTCGGCGAGAGCGGTCACGTCTTTTGGGCGGCCGCGATATTGCTGTTATCGTCCGTCCATTCGCTGGCCGGCGCGCAGGAAGCCGCCCCGCCGCCGTGGAGCACCGCACCGTCGACGAGGATCGTGACGGAAAACAGGACCTTCCGCAGCGGTGATGCGACGCTTAGCGGCACGCTGCATCTCCCCGATGGCGGTCAGGCTTTGGGCGCGGTCGTCGTCACGCATACCGCCTCGAAGCCGCTGCGCGACATGCCGCTCTACCGACACCTCACCGAAATGCTGCCGCCGCTTGGCATTGCGGTGCTCACATACGACCGACGTGGCAGCGGGCAATCGGGCGGAAGTTTGAAGGGCAGCGATTATGCGATGCTTGCCGATGATGCGATCGCGGCTGTGCAGATGCTCAAGGCCGATCCGCGGATCGATTCTCATCGGATCGGAATTTGGGGGCTGAGCCAAGGTGGCTGGCTGTCACTGCTCGCGGCCACTCGCAGTCCCGACGTGCGCTTCGTCGTCTCGATCGCGGCGCCTCTTGTAACGCCCGATGTGCAGATGATGTTCAGGTCTGAAAATTACATGCGCATCAACGGTTATTCCGAAGCCGAAATCGAACAGATGCATGCGGCTCGCAAGTCGGTAGACGACTATATGCGTGGGAACGGGGACCGCGCGAAGGCGCAGTCGCTTACTGACCGCGTAGTATTCAAGCCCTGGTTCGATCAACTCTATATGAGCAATACCGTGGGTGATCGGGCAACATCGCGCTGGCGCAAGGAAATCGAATACGACCCCCTGCCAACGCTTGACCAGGTCAAGGTGCCGACGTTGATTCTGTTCGGTGCAAACGATCCGGTGGTACCGGTGGCGACCTCGGTCGCTCGGATCAATGCCCGGCCGCGCTCCGGCATCACCGTGCGCGTGATCGCGGGTGCAGACCACCATATGGCAACCTCGATGGACCCCAAAGCACAGATGGACCCTGCCCAGACGGAGCGAGTACGGCCCGAGGCGCCTGATTACTTCTCGATATTGACCAGCTGGATGACTGGCGAAGAAATCGCGCGCTCACCGGCGATCAGCGAGGTGAGGCCTATTGTGACGCAACAGTGAAGGTGTTGGGGTAGCGAAGTCGACGAGCCGCAGGCCGGCGCATGTCCGCTACCGGCTTTTCCGGCCTGAAAGCCGAACGTCCGTTGCCGGCCCAAAATCTGCGCGGCACCTATGCGCCGAGTTTCGGCCGTCCGGAGCAGATCAGAAATCCTGAAAGCGGTCGTGCTGCCAGGACGAAATCGGCGGAATTCTGGTGACGGTACACCTGGTTGTCGCTGAAGTGGGTTGTGGTTCGTCCGCAGCCTGCGTCCGCTGGACCAACTCATTTATGTCGTTCCCGCGTTCCCGGGAACGCCGATGTCATATCTGCTGGAGGTCGCTTTCCGCCGTCCATGTCGCGACGAAGACGTCGCGATACGCCGGCATGTCCGTATCGATGGGGCGGATCGGAGTCACGCCGTGCATCACCCTGTGGTCGTCCAGAAGCACGGCGTCACCTGGTGTTGCCAGGGTGAAGCGGTCAATCTCCGGTCGACCGGCAATCTGAATCTCGGTCACGCCTTCATCGGCGTTCGATCGATCGACCAGCATCACCAGCACCCAATCGACCCCGTCGCGATGCATGCCTTCCGGGGTCGGACGACCCGGGTTCTGCGTTGTGGTCTCGATCCGAAATTGATGCAGTTCGACATGCCAATGAGTGGCTGCAGCACTTTCGCCGGCGCCCTCAAAGCAAAGGGTCGCGCCGCGGAGCAGTCGCTGCATCATCGGGCTATCGACGATCGCCTCCTCCATGGGTTCGAACCAGCGCTGAACATCTCCATTCAACTGATTATAGTCACGGCTCTGAAAATGGGGCTGGTGCGGCTTTCGCGTGATCGCGTCGGGCGTGATCGCCAATGCGGCGTGACGGCGCCGGCGATAGCGACCGCCATCGGCCATATATCGATCAAGACCGAGACGATTCCACGATTCCGCGAAGCGCGCCCAGCTCGAATCCAAGCCAGGAGTCGGTAGCCAATCGATCTTGCCAGGCGACAGACGAACAAAGCCCTGCGCGGCAAGTTCCATGGCCAGGGGAGCGGTGGCCGCACTTCCAAGGTTCATCGATTGTCGAGGCACAGTAGAGTCACCACGTCAACAATTGCCCCGGTATCGAAGCAATACGCACGTCATATAATGGTTCATGCGGCCAGATTATGGCCGGGGGGTAGGGTGAGCTCTTGCCGCCGCTTCTCGAAAGTTACCGGCCATGAATCGGCCAAACGCGATCATGTCACCTCTGCGCGCAGGTCGATCGCTCGGCCTGGCCCGACCGTTCGCTCATGAGGCTCGCCAACCATCAGAGTTTGGATGCGGACCGGCCGGGTTTCGATGACAACAACAGTGCACGTGATCGCCGCTGAAAATGGATTGTGGTTCGTTGTGCCTGAAGGGGTTTGGTCCGCTGCCACCGGAATCCCCCTTTGAGGCCGGCAATGGCCATCTGACAGCCCCCATGAAATTATTTTTGCCGTTTCATGTGAGGTAAAACGAAGCTGAGCCGTCCACACGTTAGCGGGATAAGGACCGACGATATTGCGGCGCAGATTATGTTAGGATGCCTGGCATCGACAATCCTGAAAGCGGAGTGGTCCCAGGTGGCGATCGCATGATCCCAATGCCCTCTGAACGAACCGGCTGGGCCAAGCTCCTTCGCCGGATCGAACGCTGGGCGGGGCGCAGCGCCGATGCCGAGGATCTTCTTCAGACGGCATATGAGCGGCTGTATCGAACGCGCGCGAATTCGGAGGTGAAGGAGCCGAGCGGCTTCATTTACCGGGCTGCCGTAAATGCGGGGATCGACCATGCACGCCAGGATCGGCAGATCCATGACAGTTTCGACATCGACCATGATGGGGCGCTGCTCCGGGATTCGGCGCCGATGCCGGATGAAGTGTTGGCGTCGCGGCAGCGGCTCGATCGGGTTCGCGAGGGCATCGCGAAGCTGCCGCCAAGATCACAAGAGATATTCATGATGCACCGCCTCGAAGGGCTGAAATACCGCGAGATCGCCGCGCGCATCGGCATCAGTCAAAGTGCGGTGGAAAAGCATATCGCGCGCGCGACGCTGTTTCTGACCGATTGGAGCGAGGGATGGTGAGCGGCCTGGAAAATGGCTGGAGACCGGATCCCGAAACGCGCGCGGAAGCCGCGATATGGGTCGCCCGGCTGCATTCCGACACGCGCACTGCGCAGGATGACGACGAGTTTCGCGCATGGCTCCGGGAGAAGCCGGCTAACGCCTATGTCTTCGACAGGATGACGGCGACGTGGGAAACGGCGGGCGCGATCAGCCCGTTCGAAATCGATACTGCACCTATCAGGAAGCGACCGAGCAGGCGTGGGGTGCTCGCCGGCATCGGTGGCGTCGTCGCGACGGCTGTGGGATTCGGCGCCTGGAATGTCGCCTATGCGGGCGTGCTCGAAACGGGGATTGGCGAGCGCCGCGAATTCGTGCTCGACGACGGATCCAAGATCATGCTGGATACCGATACCCGTGTGCGGGTGCGCGTGGGCGGCGGATCGCGTCATGTTTCACTCGAACGCGGCAGGATCAGCCTTTCCATTTCCGTGGATACACAGCGGCCATTCCAGGTCGAAGCCGCCGGAAAGCTGGTGATCGCGGATAGTGGGCTGATCGATATTCGTCGCGAAGGCGCATCCATCGCCGTTGCCGTCGTGAAGGGTGACGCGAAGGTTGGATTGGCGGGCGCGCAGGCCGCTGACGTGGCGAGGCTTGTAACGGGGCAGCGGCTCACGGCCGTGTCAGCGCAGCCAACGCGGATCGACGAGCCCGACGTCAGGAAAGTGACCTCCTGGCAGAGCGGCCAGGCGGTGTTCGAAGGCAATACGCTGGCCCAGGCGGCGGCAGAGATGAACCGTTACAGCAGCACGCATATCGAGTTTGCCGATCCGGGGGCGGCCGCGATGAAAATCTCCGGCGTCTATGAAGTCGGCGACACGGCGGCATTCGCTGACTCTGTTGCGGTGGCGCTGCCGGTGGTCGTGAGGCGCGACGGACCCCGGTTGATCGTCAGTTCCGCGCGGCGAGACGATTTCAAGTGAGGTAAATCGAAGCTGATCCGTCCTCACCATGAAGCACGCAGAGGCGCGCGACATATGGGGGACGGACATGAGAAAGAGTGGGCAACTCGCCTTGAGACTGACCATCGGCTGCAGCGCCACGGTGATGGCTTTGGCGATCGGGCAAACGCCCGCCGTGGCGATGGCGCAAACCGCACGCGCGAAAACCACGATCCAGCTTCCGGCGCAGCCCCTGGAGCAATCGCTCAAGGATGTTGCTCGCAGGACCGGCGTGAACATCCTTTTCTCTCCGGCGCTGGTCTCCGGCCGAAAGGCCTCAGCGATCAACGGCAACATGACCGCCGAGGATGCTGTCGCCCGACTGATTGCGGGCACCAACCTGAAAATCGTCGGTGACGGTCGTGGCGGCCTTGTGCTTCGAGTGCGCCAGATGGGGGAGGCAAGAGCGGCGCGGGGCGCCGCTGAAAATCCCGGTTCAGCGGACGCTGGGCAGGCCGTTGCCGATGCCGCAGCAGATCGAAGCACGCAATCCGCCGATGCTGCGGGAGACGAGCAGGCGGCAAGCGAGATTGTGGTCACCGGTTCGCGCATCGAGCGCGCGGGGTTCGATCACCCGACACCGACAACCGTGATCGGTTCGGTCGAACTCAGGCAGGGCGCACGTGCCAACCTTGCTCAGGTTTTGAACGATTCGCCGCAGTTTCGTCCGACGACTACGCCGCAGGTGACCAACGGCAACACGTCATCGGGGAGCGCTCCAGTCGATTTACGCGGCTTCGGCCCCGCACGGACGTTGACGCTGCTCAACGGCCGGCGCTTCGTTGGAAACAACAACCTCAATTATGTACCGATCAATCTCGTTCAGCGCGTAGAGGTTGTAACAGGGGGCGCTTCTGCGGCTTATGGCTCGGACGCGGTCGCTGGCGTCGTCAATATCATTCTCAAAGACAAGCTGGACGGCCTCAGCATTGGCGGGGCGTCCGGAATCTCATCTCGCGGCGACGGAATGCGCTATGGAGCAGATATAGCCTACGGTACTTCGATCGCCGGCGGGAAGGGCCACATTCTGTTCGGAGCAGAATATGTCGACGATAAGGGGATCCCCGACCGCAACTCGCGTCGCAATCTCGGAAGCGCCGCCATTGTTCGTGTCAATCCGACCAGCACCACAGATACCCGACAGATGATCGTGCGCGATGTGAATTCGGGCAATCAGTCTTCCGCCGGCCTGATCACCAGCGGCGTTCTTGCCGGGCAGGTTTTTAATGAAGACGGCACGTTGCGTCCGTTCCGCTCCGGTATTTCGCTCGCCGCAAATCCGGCCGCCACGCCTTTTCCCGCCACGATGATCGGCGGTGCGGACGGGCAGGCGCAGAATGACGCAATTTCCGTTACGACTCCATTTCAGCGGATTTCCGCTTTTGGACGCCTGAGCTATGATCTGGGCGGGGTCACGGCATGGTTCGAGGGCAGCTACGGTCGATCCAAGTCGGCTCCGCGCCCTTTTCTCATCAATTTCGGCTTGCCCACAAGTATCACCTTCCAGGCCACCAATCCCTTTATTTCGCAAGCGATCCGAAATCAGCTTGCGGCTGCCGGTCAGACCAGCTTCACTCTTGGCAAGTTCTTTGATGGAGACTTTGAGCTGGGATACACGGGTACCAGAGAGCAGAAAGAAGGTGCGATCGGTATCAACGGCAATCTCGGCAACTGGAAATTCGCCGCACACTACAGCCACGGCGAGGTGCTATTCAAGCAGCGCACAAGATCGCCAATCATCACGAAGTATAACAATGCCCTGAATGCAGTGTCGAGCAACGGCCAGGCAGTCTGCGCGATCAACGCGGATGCGATCTCCACAAATGATGATCCCGCCTGTCGGCCGCTCAATCTGTTCGGCCGCTATAATGCCTCGCCTGAGGCGCTGGCGTACGTGATGGGCATGCAGCGGAATGATACGACGACCAAGCTCGATTCCGTCGCAGCCGACATTCAGGGCGACCTGTTCTCGCTCTGGGCTGGGCCGGTTACGATCGCCGTAGGTGTCGAAGCCCGCTTTGAAGAGCAAAAGTCGGTCAGCGGCGCTCTGGATCTTGCCGGTGCATTTGGACCAATCGTCGGCGTATATCGCAGCCCGATCAGCGGCGGCTTTAACGTCAAGGAAGCGTTTGGCGAAATTGCACTCCCGCTGCTCGACCTGGAAGGCACGGTCAAGATCGATCTCAACGGCGCCGCTCGCTATTCGGATTATAGCAGGAGCGGCGGTATTTGGTCTTGGAAAGGCGGGGGGACCGTAAGGCTATTTGAAACAATCACGCTGCGCGCAACGCGCTCCCGCGACATCCGGGCACCTTCCATCACGGATCTGTTCGGTGTGCAGAATGTTGGCTTAGGCACTCTTGTGGACCAGGACACAGCGGGACGTCTGGCAGCCAATCCCGCTTACAATTCAGCGCCAGCGTCGGTGCGGACGCTTTCCGGCGGAAATCCAGATCTCGTGCCGGAGATCGGCAAGACGGTGACCTTCGGCGCGACGTTCTCGCCGAAATTCTTCCCAGGATTCAATCTGGCGATCGATTATTACGACATCGAAATATCGAAAGCGATCTCGACCTTGTCGGCATCGAACTTGACCCTCGCCTGCCGGCTCGGAAGCGCCGATGCGTGCTCTCGCATCACGCGCGATGCCACTGGAACCGTCACGGAGGTGCGATCCAACGTTTTGAACCTTGCCTCCTTCCAGAGCAAGGGCGTCGATATCGAAGCTTCCTATTCCTTCCAAATGTCGGCTCTGAGTGCGAAAATTCCGGGGTCGCTTCGCGTGCGCGCACTTGCGAACTATGTGGAAGACTTTATTTTCAACACCGGAATTTCGGCAGTCGATACGGCTGGAGACGTCGGTAACGCCACAGCCAACACCATGCCGAAATGGCGCGGCGTTCTGAGTTTCGCGTATCAGAATGACCATATCGGCCTCGATGCGCGGGTGCGCTATGTCGGCGGAGGCAAGTTCAACCATCTGCTGAATGGTACGAACGGGCAGCCGTTGCTTATAAATAACGACATTAAAGCACGAGCATATGTGGATATCGGTGCACAGTTCAGGGTTGCGGAGAAATTCACGCTGTTTGGCACGATAAACAACGTATTCGACCGAGTGCCGCCTATTAGTACAAGTAGTAATTTGTTCTATGATGTGGTCGGAAGATATTTATCGGCGGGTGCCCGCGTTACATTCTAGTTTTTAGAGTCGCTTTACGTTCGGGCGCCGCATGGGGCGGGGGCAGTCTGCCTTCGCGATCGGCGAGCGCAACCAAATCTGGGCCTTGGTCCCAGATCGTCGGCTCATGTTTCCCTTTCGCGAGTCCGGCGGCGCAAAGCATTCACGTCGGTGATGCAAAGTTATGGGATATACTCGATATGAAGAATCGGAAAATCGCGCGCTGGCTTGAGGTCGCACCTGCGATCTTGCTGTTGGCGCATACAGCATATTTCACACCCGCGATGGCGGGCTCGAAGCAGGTGGCATCGACCACCATCGATACGGCAGTGATCGACACAGCGATGGCTGATTGGGTCACGTCGCGAAAGTTGGCCGGCGCCGTTGTCGGCGTGATGAAGGATGGCAAGATCGTCCTGATCAAGGGCTATGGCATGGCCGATCTGGAGGATGACCAGCCCGTCAAGCCTGACACGATCTTCCGCATCGGATCGCTCACCAAACAGTTCACCAGCGCGATGCTGTTGATGCTGGTCGAACGTGGGCAGTTGTCGTTGAGCGACCCGATCAGCAAATATTTTCCGGACTTTCCGCATCCGGAGGGGATCACCGTTCGTCACCTGCTCGACCACACATCGGGTATCCATAGCTATACCGACAAGACTTTCATGGGGTCGCGGGCATGGCGTGAGCACAGCACAGGCGAGATGATCTCGTACATTGCAGGGCAGGAGAGGCTGAACGACTTTCCGGTCGGCACGGATTACCAGTACAATAACAGCGCCTATGTGATGGCGGGGGCGATCGTCGAGAAATTGACTGGCAAGTCCTATGCGGTCGCGTTGCAGGACATGATCGCGAAGCCTTTGGGCCTTTCAGACACAGCTTATGACAATGAGCGCACGATCGTGCCACGCCGCGCAAAGGGCCATTATCCGCTGCGGAACGCGCTCGAATATCCCGGGGCATTCTCGGTGAGTGTGTCGGGCGGCGCCGGGGCAATGCGATCGACCGCCGCGGACTTACTGCGCTGGAGTGCAGCCCTGTTTGGCGGAAAGGTGCTGAAGCCCGAAAGTCTTACGCTGATGATCGAGCCGTCAAAACTGAAAGATGGACGTGCTACCAGCCAAGTCCAAGAGCCCGATGCGGGCGGCGACCCGCCGCTGGAATATGGTTTGGGAATAAAGTCAGGTAGCCGCGACGGAAGGCGTTTGATCGGCCATGGCGGCGAAATTCCAGGATTCAGCAGCATGCTCTATACATATCCGGACGAAAGGACGACCATTGTAATGCTTGCCAACACTCAGGGGGCGGTCGGCGAGCGTTTCTCGACCGTCGCCAACGCCTGGTTTGCGAGTCAAAGAATCAAGTAACATGCTGACTTGCTTCCGCTCCCGGAATCCAGTGTGGGGCCGGAGGATCGCCGCCAAGCGATTCCGGTGAAGTGCACTGGCACCGGAATTTGCAAAAAAACCAAATTCTGAATTTTCCAAGCCGGCCGTCATTGGCATAATTGGGGGGCGCACGTGGCACCGTAATTACTCGTCATCAGTAGACCTCTTCGAATTTCCATCCGGTCAGTTGCAGAGCCAATATGCCAAAATCACGCATCGATCCGGTTTGTGGTGACCATCGATTGGCATAGTCATAAGCACCGTTACTGGCGCGTTCGAGGATCCACTGACTTCCATCAGCGCCGAGTTCGCATTTCGCGGGCGGTTCATCCAACGGGCTTTCCGTCGCCATAAATTGGGTCAATCGGCGCGCTTCCTTAGAATCGAGCTTTCGCGTCATCTGTCGTTTGATGGTACCACCAGCACCTGAAAGCTCTTTTGCGATCATGGTCGTTGAGCCGGGCGTTATCTCAAATCGAATAATTACAGGGTGATTGAATGTCGGAAGCCACGTAAATCTGAGGATGGTGTTTTGCGCAGACTTAGTGCTTCCTGAAAGACGGTACACGGATGGTTCTTGTGCAAATTCCCAGTGCTTGGAATACCATTCATTTTCAAACGCACTGACCTCCGGAAAGCATTCGGGATAACCCTTGAAATTGCAGGCGTGCATGATCTTGCCGAAAGAAGGGGGGAAGTATTGAATTCCCGATGCGGTGGGTTTGATGGTCTCGGTTTTGCCCGGAAGTGCTTTGCAGAGCAGATTATTTTCTGGAGCGCTGTTTCGTTCAGGCTGAGCGTTCTGACACGCTGCCACCATCAATAACAGGATGCTCGCGCTTAACCTCATAGGCAAGATATTGCTTTCGGAGTTTCGGAAAGCAAGGATCGATCTGAAGCGCCGGGCCACCGGTCGTTAGATCATCTGGATCTCCGAACCTTGAAGCCCGCATCGGCTGCAATTTGAACGAGTGTCATGATCCCGGCACCTTGGAGGGCGTGCAAATGCCGGCGGCAGCCGGATAGTAACCTGCGACTTCAAAATGCGAGGATGCCCCGTCCTTGTAGATGACCGCATAGCCGCTGCTTCTGGCGTGCAGGTCTTCGAAAACGAGCCTGACCCCGGTTCTGGGCGAAAAGGCGGGGGGGGGCTCGCCATTCGGGCCAGCCGGACGGCTCACGATTTCGAAGCGTCCGCTGGCCAAAGCCTTGGCAGTGGTCGGCGCTTTTAGCGATCCGTTCCTCGGTGACGAGATTTCGACATCATATTCGAAGCCTCCATTCGCGTGCGGCTTCATGGTCACATCGAATGTATCGAAGGGTTTGCCATCTCCGCCGAAAACCTCGCAACTGTACGCGTGCGCGAGATATCCTTGGTCCGCCGCCGATATGGGCGACCCCATGGTGGAGAGGGCGATAACGGACGCTGCTGCTGAGGCAGACAAGCCAAGGAAACGCGTCATGATCTTCACCTCGCAAGTCTCAACCGACCCGGACCATGACCACAATCTCACTGGCCGAAACATGAACAAGGTTTCGCGGTGTTACTTGAACGAAATTACGGCGCCAGGCGATAAATCCCCAAATGCGCGGTTGAGGCATTGGCGTCGCAGGTCATCGCGCTGTGAGCATGTCGGCGAAACCGCGCATGCCCCGCTTCCGCATCCGGGCACCGCGCTACACCCGCATTGCCATTTCCGCCCGAATGATCGACACTTCCGGCGCGGAGGGGAAGGCGATGAAAACAGCGATTTTTCTGGCGGCGGCCCTGCTTGGCGGCGTCGCGATTCCGGCGGCCGCACAGGATGCGGATGCGCCGGGGCTCGGTGAAGTCGTCGTGACCGCCAATCGGCTCAACGCGCGCTATGCCCAGCAGGATCGCCCGGTGGTGGGGCTGCGCAGGCAGGCCGATTCCGTGGTGATGCAGGTCGGCTTCTCCTCGGATTCGCGCGATGCGGAGACCCGCAAGCGCGAAATCCACGCGATGCTGCTGGCCGCGCTCGGGCGGGCCGCCGCTGCCGGGGTTGAACTGGTGACGGGCAATTTCGAGCTGATCCCGGTTACCAAGAGCAATTACCAGGATCTGCCGCTGACCTCCGCGGGCCGCGTGGATACGAGCCAGGCGAATGTGATGGTCAAGGTCAAGCTTGCGGGATCGACCGTGGCCGCGGGGGAGCGCCTGGATGCCTTCATCAAGGGGGTTCCGCGGACGGGGCGCGGCGCGATCGACAAGACCGGCGCATTGACGCTGACCATCTTCAATCCCGATCAGTATCGCGATGCCATCGTGAAGCTGGTGGCGGACGACGCCCGGCACCATGCCGCGATCTTCGGCCCCGATTATGCCGTGCAGGTCAACGGTATCGACGGGCAGATTTCCTGGTCGCAGGTGAGCAGCACCGATGTGTTCCTGTATCTGCCCTATCGCTACACCATCCTTCCCAAATGATCTTGCCCGGAGAGACGGCATGAAAGCGATCCCGTTCGCAGCCCTTGGCGGCCTGGCCCTGTTCGCGACCATGAACTTCGCGCCCGCCCTGTTCGCGCAGGAAGGTGGTAGCGCGAGTGAAATCGTCGTGACCGCGCAAAGGCTCAGCAACAGCGTTTCGCCCCTTCAGCTTGCGAGCCCCAATCCGCCCGTCATCGGCCTCAGGCGGATGGCGGACTCGGCGGTGCGCAATATCGAGATCGTTTCGGATTCACGCGAGGCGGGGATGCGGAAGCGCGAAGTGCAGGCCATGCTGCTCGACGCGATCGATCGCGCGAAACGCGACGGCTTCAACCTCGTCACCGGCCAGTTCGAACTGGTCGAGGTGACGCGCGCCAACTGGCAGGATCAGTTTCCGGGGCTGGCGGGTAAGGCGAATGCCGCCACGGACGAAGACGATGAAGACGAGGATGACGAAGACGATGCCGCCCCGGCGGCGTTCGAGGATGACGGCAGCACGGCGACCGTGCGCCTGAAGGTGAAGACGAAACTGGATGGTTCGATCGGCAACGCCCAGCAGAAGATCAGCGCGTTCGTCAAATCGGTTCCCGCCAATGGCCGCGCGCAGATTCAGCAAAAGGGCGGCCTGGCGCTGACGATCATCAATCCCGAACAATATCGCGACGAAATCTATCGCCGCATCGCCGCGGGATCCAAACATGCCGTCAGCTTTTACGGCCCCGAATATAGTCTGGACGTCACCGGCCTGGATCAGGGCATCGCCTGGAAACAGGTCAGCAATACCGAGGTGTTTCTCTATATTGCCTATGGGTTTTCGGTCAGAAAATAGGCCGGGGCCTGTCTATAGAAGCCGATCGTCGAAATCGGATCGGCGCGTGGCGCGGCGGTAGATGGGGTTTGCCGGTCATGGGGTCTTCTGAGAGGTGTCGGCGATGCGGAAAACGGCGGTAGGTGCGGTGATGGCGCTGGCATTCAGCGCATCGGCGATGCCGCAGTCCACGCCTGTCGATCTTCGGCTTTACGGCAGCAGCACGGTGATCGCGGGAATCTGGTTCACCAATTTCGAGAATAGCCGCTTCCTGGAGTGCGCCGGGCGGACATGTAAAAGGGAGAGCACGCCGCGCGACTGGGCAGCGATCGAATGTGCGGATCGCACCTGCGCCATGATCGATCGGCCGGCGCGGCGAATCAGGCCGGTCAGAGGCGGTGGGCCGCCGGATGGCGCCTTCTATGTCCGCTTTATCGGGCGGCGCGGGTTGATGCCGCATACATCCCGCTTTCTGGGTGATGGCGAGCGTGATGTGTATATCGAACGCGTCCTGGAATTCCGGAAAGCATCCAGACTCGAATTCTGACGACCGACGCTAAACCCCCGCCGGCATCATGTCGAAGCTGTCCGCGCGCGCCAGCCGCCACGCGGCGCTGTAGAAATCGCGGTTCGATGCGCCGGCGAGCAGTTCGCCTTCCTCAAGGAAGATGTGGAGCTGCGAGAACAGCCGGATCTCGGTGAGGCTGACGCGGCGGACCAGATGGTGGGGGCCGAGACGGCTGGGATGGTCGAGCCCGGCGGTCGCGATCATCTCCGACAGGGCGAGCATCGTGTTGCGGTGGTAATTGAACACGCGTTCCGCCTTGTCGGGAACGACCAGCGCGCGCTGGCGGATCGCATCCTGGGTGGCGACGCCCGCCGGGCAGCGATTGGTGTGGCAGGAGAGCGACTGGATACAGCCGATCGCGAACATGAAGCCGCGCCCGGCATTGGTCCAGTCCGCGCCCAGCGCCATCACCGTCGCGATATCGAATGCGCTGACGATCTTGCCCGCCGCGCCCACCTTGATCTTGCCGCGCAGCCCGGCGCCCACCAGCGTGTTGTGCACGAACAACAGGCTTTCGCGCATCGGCATGCCGACATGATCGGTGAATTCCAGCGGCGCCGCGCCCGTGCCCCCTTCGGCGCCGTCGACGACGATGTAATCGGGCAGGATGCCGGTGTGGCGCATCGCCTTCACCATGCCCATGAATTCCCAGGGCTGGCCGATGCACAGCTTGAAGCCGACGGGCTTGCCGCCGGACAGGCGACGAAGCTGGCCGATGAACTCCATCATCTCGATCGGCGTGGAAAAGGCGCTGTGCCGTGCGGGGGACAGGCAATCCTTGCCGATCGGGATGCCGCGCGTCTCCGCGATCTCGGCCGTCACCTTTTCCCCCGGCAAGATGCCGCCCCGGCCGGGCTTCGCGCCCTGGCTGATCTTGAGTTCGACCATCTTCACCTGCGGATCGGCCGCCTGTTCGGCGAAGCGGACGGGATCGAACGCGCCGTCGGCGGTGCGACAGCCGAAATAGCCGCTGCCGATTTCCCAGATCAGGTCTCCGCCATGTTCGCGGTGATAGGGGCTGATCGATCCTTCGCCGGTATCATGCGCGAAACCGCCCAGCTTCGCGCCGCCGTTGAGCGCGCGGATGGCGTTGGCGCTGAGTGCCCCGAAGCTCATCGCGGAGATGTTGAAGATCGACGCGCTATAGGGCTGCGCGCAATCGTCACCGCCGATGCGGATGCGGAAGCCGGCCGGATCGGCCACCGGCACCGGTAGCGTCGAATGGGCGATGAACTCATAGCCGTTCCTGTAGACGTCGACCAACGTGCCGAAGGCGCGATCGCTCACCTCGTTCTTGGCGCGCGCATAGACGAGCGAGCGCTGGCTGCGCGAAAACGGCGTCTGTTCATGCTCGTCCTCGAGCAGATATTGGCGGATGCCCGGCCGAATCTCCTCGAAGAACCAGCGCAGGCGGCCGACGATCGGATAATTGCGGCGGACGGAATGGAGCGGCTGGCGCAGATCGTACAACCCGATCAGCGTCAGCCCCGCGCCGAGGACCAGCAGCGGCCAGGCCCATCGGGCGGGCAGGCACAGGCCCGCGACCAGCGCGAGGAGGATGCTGAGGGCCAGCGGGGTGAAACGGGTGAGGGGCAAGAGGGGCTCCATGGATATCGCGGGCGCGGTGGATGAATGGACTATAGGGAAAGGGCGCGGCGGGCACCCGGCAAGCTCATCCGTCGGGGATTTCCGCGCCGATCGCCGCGCTGGGCAGCTCTGGATGGTCGCATCGTTTGTGCGGAAAACCGGTTCCCACTTTTCCGCACGATGCTCGGGCTGGATGGTCGCACCGTTTTTGTGGAAAACCGGTTTCCACTCCCGCCTTCGCGAGGGCAAGCTTTTCTCCGCACGATGCTCGAGGCGGACTGGCCCAGATCAGCGCCGTCATCGCGGCGAAGGCGATGGCGGCGGTGATCGCCCAGCCGCGCCACGGCCGGCGGGTGAAGGCGAACAACAGGCTGTACGCCCCGACCACCGCCGCGACGATGACCAGGCCCAGCATGTCTTCGAGATGGGGCCAATGGACCGGAAGGTCCGTGGGGGTGCCGGGCATGGCGGGGTTCCCTCCGCTATGCGGCGCGCGGCGGTTCCGGCGGCCGGGGATCATCGGGCGAGAAGGGGGCTTTCGGCCGCGGCGTGAACGGCAACAGCTTCGCGCGTGCCCAGTCGCGCGGGCGCCGCTCGTCGGGCTCCGCAGAGCATGCGGATTCATCATGGGTCTTGCTGGTCATGTCCGGTTCCGGGCGCCGCCGTCCGGGCGCGCCGCTCAAAAAAAATGATCGAGGAGACACCCCGGCCCCGCGCCATGCGGGCCCGGGGCGGCTAGCCCTCGAGCAGCCGGCCCGCGTGATGCGTCAGGCGCAGGGAAGAAGCGGCGTCGTTCATGACGCGCCGAAGATGGTCTCGATGGCGGGAAAGTCAAGCCGCGCGGCCGTGACCGGGCACGCCATTGCCAATCGCGGCACCGCCCGCCATCAAACCTGCGGGGAGCACGCACCGTGATCGGCGCGAAAGGATCAGCGATGGAACGCGAGGGGTGGCGGACGGATCTGGAAAACTGGCTCAGGCCCTCGATCAGCCTGCTGATCGTCGTGGCCGGCGGCGCGCTGGTATTGCTGCTCGCGCCGGGAAACTGGTGGGGCGGCTTCATGCTCTTCGTGGCCGGCATGTGGGCCGGACAATGGGAAGAGCAGATCAACCCCAGGCCCAGGCCGGAGGAACCGCTGCCCACCCCGCCCTGGGATGACATGGATGCGGCGGAGAAGCGCGCCTATGCGCTGCCGCCGCTGGTGTACGGCGCCTTTTCGACCCTGTTCCTGGCGGGATCGTTCCAGTTCGATTTCCGCGCGTTCGGATGGGGGCTGCTCGCGGTCGGGCTCTATGCCGGCGCGGCGGCGATCTGGTCCGGCCGGCGGCGCTGGCAGGGCCGGTTCGGCACCTGAAGCGGATCTCTGGCCCTCACCCCCCGCGCCTGTACAGGCTCACTGCGCAACCTCCATTGGGTCCATCCTGCCGGATCGCGTCGCCGCCGCCAATGGTGCCCATGATTGCGCGTGCGGGCGCGATGGGGCAGGTTGGCGGCGCCAGTTTCGGGCGAAGGGATCGGCGATGGAACCGGATGGGGTGCTGAAAACGCTGGGCGAGGGGCTGCGCCCGCATGCCCGTTTCCTGCTGATGCTGGCGGGCGCGATATTGGCGATGACGCTGCTCCCTTCGGGCTATTCGCTGCCCGGCCTGATCCTGGTTATGTTCGGCATGTTCGCGGAACGCCTCGCGACCGACCTCAATCCCGACGGGGAGGAGGAAGAGGCGTAGACGAGGGCGGGGCCTGGATTCCGATGACAGTGCACTTAATGCCGCTGAAGGGGGCGTCGTGCCCGAAGGGGTTTAGTGCACTGTCACGGAATCCGGCCAGATTCAGCGGTGGCCGGCACCGGCGTTCCCGACAGGCCGATGGACTGCGGTAAACAAGTGCCAAAAGACAGCGACGCTCCGATAACCGTTTATTGATCGCGGCGCGGTAGGCGTCTTCGCATGTGGTTGAAAACCTACCTGATCGTCACCGGCGTCGGGGCATTTATCGCGTTGGCCGTGCCATGGCTGGTTGTCATCGGCATGTTCCTTATTATCCCGGGCCTCATCCTCGTGATGATGCCGACGGCTTTCATTTATGGCGTCGTCTTCGCGCTTCTTCGGCTGCTGCTTGGCAACTTCCTCTCCGGAATTCCACTGAACCTGGTGTCGGGTGTGGCGACGCTCGCGCTTTTCTGGGCGATCCCTCAGCCAGGCCTCATCTCCGCACGAGCTTGGCTGGCCGACCTGAAAGAGCCCGACATTCTGACAGGCGCGCCGATCACCTTGAAGGGGGACATTCTTGTTACCCGGCCGTTCGAGGGGCGTTGCGATGCATTGTGCGCTGCGCTTCTAAAGACCCCAGGCGTTACGTCGGTCCGCATCGCCGCTCGCAACACCTCCTCCACCTTTCGGATATCGCCAGACTCGCTGCCGGGCGAGCGCGCCAAACCGATCGGATACGGGCTGCTCGAAAAAACGAAATATGTCGCCAGCGATCCGCTCGCCGGACAACGCGCACTGGAAGCCGAATGGAATCTGATGCTCTCGGAGGACAAGGTCTTACGTGTCAGCGAGGACAAGCCCGAACCTGATTTTTCGATTTCGATAGAGGATGGGCCTGCCGTGGAGGGCGGCAAGCGGCGTGGACGGCCGGATTGGTCGTTCAAACCCTCGACACCGCAACGCAAAAGGCTCTCTGTTTCAAATGCCAAGGGCGAGGTCGTGCTGCGGCAGTCGATCCTGTCGATTTTCGTCCCGGCCGCCCCATTGTTCATTGGGGCGTCGGGCGGAATCGAGAATTTTCGGTTTGGCTGGCAGCGAACGCGATTGGGGGATGGCAAAATGTGGGCCGAAGTTCCGGTCGACAGGCTGTTGCTGGACCATACGAACGTCTCGCGCGATGTGGACATGGAGGCCGCGAAAGCGAAGACGCGTGAAGAGCTTGCGCGTGCGCTTGACGATCCTCTCAGGCGGCCGGGCGACCCCGCATTTTTGCTGGCAAATCAATGGATGGATTCCTTTCAGGCGAACGATCAGCCGCTCAGCGATAGCGACCGCAAGCTACTGGGCCGCATTTTCGAGGATCCGCGCGTCGAATCCTCAGATGGGGCGTGGGCGATCATTGCGCGGGTAAATGACGAAGCTGCCGACCTCCGGCGGTTCGCTGCCCGCCGCTATCTGGCGGCGAGCGACAGGAAGAAGGCACGCGGCTGGATCAATGCTCTGGCGGGGCTGCCCGAAGGCGCTTACGCCACGCTTCTTCCCGAAGAACGCGAAATTCTCGCCGATCCGGCGGTGAGCCATTTTGCCACCGGCTTGATCAAGCGACAGGGCGACCGAGGTGTTGACGCGGTGCCCGACCTATTGCGATTGCTGCGCGAATACTCGGTCTATGATCCCGGCAAATATGGATTCAGCGACCTGACCGAGGGGGTCAACGCCGTGCGTAGCGGCTTTCGCCGAATTGGTCCCGCCGCCTCCTTCGCGCGCCCTGAAATAGAGCAATTGCTGGCTTCGCCGGGGGTGGACTACCGCTACAAGCAACTCGGCAAGCAAGACTGGGACACATTGCTGGTGGTTCTCGGGCGACCGGTCGAGACGCTGTTCAAGCCGGAGAACCTGTCCGGCACCGATGCCCGCTATCGCGAACGTCTCGTCCAGCGAGCTGCGAAACCTTACGATCCGCGGCGGAATTGATCATCGGCTTTCCACTTTTGCGGCTGAAAAGCGGACTGACCGCAATCGGCCCAAAATCCGCCTGGCAGCTACGCGCCCATCTTTGGACGTACAGCGCGGATTTCGGAAATCGTGGCTGCCAGGGCGCGCTCGAAATCGGCGGTTGGATGAGGAACCGGAACGTCGCCGCGCTGCGCTCACTGATAGCGCCGCAGCTTCTCGAACCCCTCATTCGCCTTCGTCATCTTCGCCAGAGTCCTGAGCTGACCGCGAACATGCCGCTCGAACCGCGCATCGTCATGGATGCCTGTGGCCCGATAGTCGTCCTGGCCGATCAATTCCTTGAGGCGCGTGACGAAGGCGGCCTGCTCGTTCGTGCAATCCGGGGCTTTCAGTGCGCGGCAGACCCATTCCTCGGCCGCCGCCTTGTCATACTCGTCCCGTGCCTCATAGCCGCGCCTGTCCGCCGCCGCCTGATCCAGTTTCGAAGCCTCGAACCGGTGCTCCAGCCATTTCCGGACCTGCTCCCCATCCCACGCCTTTGACGGATTGCTCATCACTTTCTCCCACACCCAGTGCGCCATTGGCCGCGCTTTGGACCTGGCGCACGATCCCAGACAGGGCGGGCTCGCGCGGGCACCTATGAACGATATCGATCCTAAAAAGCCAACGCCAATGGTGGTTCCTCGGTTGCCTCGCGCCGGCATGATGTCCTTTGTCCATGATTGATCGCAGAGGTGAACGAGCCGCGATCGATCATAAGGTTGCACCAAGGGAAGGCGCCGTATCGGGAGGCGCGGAGGTTGCCCGGCTCGGTTCGCATAGTCGATTTTCGACCGAAAATGATCCGCAGGAGCGGCGCAAGGACCGATTTGATCGAAAGCACGGAGCAGCATCGCTGCGGCCGTTCAGGAATATGGCAGACCGCGAGCCGGGCAACCGGCAAGGCGAAGGAGCGGTTAACAGTTCAGGCGTATGCCGGGGGTAGAGCATGCTGTGATCCGCCGGAAGCGGATCGCATGCCCTAGGTTTTTGTTTTGCCGCGATTTTCGAGTCGTTCGATTCCATCGAACTGCAAATCGCCCTAGGCCTTGGAGTTTGCTTGCCGATGTCGATTCTTACGATCGTTCGTCGCCTCATCGGTCGCCCGCCTGCACCCAGCCGCGGCGTGGACGAGGAGATCTTCCGCTCGATGGTCGAGCAAAGCGGGGACGTGATCTGCCATGTGGTCGATCGTCTCTTCACCTATGTTTCGCCGTCGGCGTGCGAGGTATTCGGGTGGGACCGAAGCGCAATGATCGGCACGGATGGGACGAACCTGATCCACGAACCCGACCTGCCGGTCCTTCAGGATGTGTTCGCTCGCAACGCCGCCGGGGAACTGGGTCTGATCCGCCATCAGGTTCGCGTGATTTGCGGCGACGGGTCGCTGAAATGGGCGGAGACGAGCGCGCATTCTGAGCTTGGTGAGGGGGGAGGGATCCACACGATCCTGGTCATCCGCGACATATCGGATCGCAAGCGCCTAGAGCAGGAATTGGAGGAACTCGCCCGCAAAGATGGGCTGACCGGACTCGCGAACCGACGCGCCTTCGATGAGATGCTCGAACGGGCGTGGCGCCGGACGCTGCGCGAAGGCGGCGAGATGGCATTGCTGCTCCTCGACATCGATCACTTCAAGCGGTTCAATGATTCCTACGGCCATCAATCCGGTGACGACTGCTTGCGCGCCGTGGCCGCGGTCGTGGACAAATTTGGACGGCGCCCGGATGACCTGGCGTGTCGTTACGGCGGCGAGGAATTCGCCGTCATCCTGGGCGGCCTTGGTCCGAATGGCGCGACCGCCATCGCCGAGGAAATCCGATCCGCGGTGGCCGGGCTGGGCGTCCCGCACGAGGCCAGTCCAAGCGGGTTCGTGACCGTCAGCATAGGCGTCGCCGCAGCCGTGGCCCGGCTCGGCGGCTCCATCCGCATGCCTGAAAGCCTTCTCCAGGCGGCTGATCACGCGCTTTACAAGGCCAAGACCGGCGGACGGAATCAGGTCGAACTCTCGGTCCTGATCGCACCGTCCGAACGAATATAGTTTTCGGACATAGGGGGCAGCTGCTTTGCGCTCCAACCTCAGCCGGTCATGACGGTTGTCAATGTTCCCGATAGCAGCCGTTCATAGTATCGCGCGGCCTGCTCCGGACCATGCGTGCGGAGCGTCACGGACAAGCGGTAAGCGGAGAAGATGATGGCTGCCAACGACGTCGATACCCATATGAGCAGGGAGGCCGTATGAGCAGGGAGATTGATACCTCTGCGGTCGTCATCGGCGCTTCCGGTGGCATCGGCGGCGCGCTCGAAGCGGCGCTTATCGAAGAGGGCACGTTCCAGACGGTTCACGGCTTCGCCCGTTCGCGAAGCGGCGCGCAGCATCTCGATCTGCTCGATGAGGCCAGCATCGCCGCTGCGGCCGTCCATGTCGGCGCCGGTCCGGAGCCCCGGCTGGTGATCGTCGCGACTGGCCTGCTTCATTCGGAAAGCAACGGGCCGGAAAAGGCGCTGGGCGATCTGGATCCGAGCTGGCTTGCCCAGGTCTATGCCGTCAACGCGATCGGCCCCGCGCTGGTGGCGAAACATTTCCTGCCGATCATGCCCAGGACCGGGCGGGTGGTGTTCGCGGCATTGTCAGCTCGCGTCGGATCGATCGGCGACAACCGGCTCGGCGGATGGCATGGCTATCGTGCGTCGAAGGCGGCGCTCAACATGCTGGTGCGCAACCTTGCGATCGAGGAACGCCGCCGCAACGATCGCGCGATCGTCGTCGCGCTGCACCCGGGAACGGTCGATACGGCTTTGTCTCGGCCATTTCAGGGCAATGTGCAGGCCGGTCGGCTATTCACCCCGGAGCGCGCCGCACTGCAGTTGCTGGACGTGATCGAGGAACTGAAGGTGCCGGATAGCGGCAAGCTGTTCGACTTCGAAGGTAAGGAAGTGGCGTTCTAGTGGCTGTTACGGTGTCGTGTGCAAAAATTCCTGAGCGGCCAATTTGCCAGCCCGTCGTCATCGGCAGAATTAGGGGGCACGTGGCACCGTAATTCCAATGAACTTTAGCGCCGCTCATTCGCTTACAGCCTACCGACAACCGTCGGACAGCGTTCAGGGCCGCCCGTGTTGTGTTTGGCGGCCCTGTTCGTGCTCCTGAATTCACTTCGTCGGCTGCCAGCCGGTCTGCAGACATCGGCCCTCATCCGCCGATACTGTCATCACTCCTATTCGCGGGCGCGGCGGTTCGCTTCAAGGGCGACAGCACCTGCGGTGTGATGAAGGCGACAATGGCCATCATTACGGCAACGTCGTAACTGCCAAGCCCGAATGAAACCCCGATCGCTCCGCTAACCCGCAGGCAACGGCGCCAGGCGCTTGCCGCTCGTCCGGGTCAGCGCCGCCGTCCCAATCAAGATTTCCACTGCGGCATCCCCGATCCGCTTTGCCGTTTCCAGGGCAGCGGCTGGAGTAAGGATGATGTCCACATCGGATGGGCCGGAAATGTGGACGGAAGGGCCTTCGGCCTCCACGGCGCTGGGCTCGTCGTAGACCGTTCCGGTAACCGACTCAGGATCGATCGCGCTCATCACCCAATCCCTGGCGAGCGTCATGGAAGTGAATATCTCGGTCTTGCAATCGGCAGCACGCCTGGCTTGCAGCTTGGCAATCCCGGAGGTGGTGACGATGGCCGTCCGATCGGCATGAAGGATACCGAGACCCGCAACCATCGATCGTAGCGCATCGGCGACATCGGCGGTCTGCGCGCTGCTCGATCGAATATCGATGATAAATGACGTTGGCCGACCGGCGAGGTGAAGTTTTGCCAGCTCCATGCGAAGAGCCTCCTCATAGGACGCGACCGTCGCCAACGACCAGGTGCCGTTTCGAATGACCGTCAATAGCGAGATTTGCGGTTCGAGCTTGAACTGAAACAAAAGCGATGCTCCCATAGCGGGAGCACTCCAGTGTCTCTCAGTCGCCACGTCGCCGAAAATGGTCGTGGTGATGATCGTTCAGTATACTCGTTAGAACCATTTGAAAAGCGAAGATATTTTTGAACGAGCGGCCGGTGGCATCGGCGTCATGCCCGAGACCGCGCTCCTGGTGTTACGGTGCCACCTGCAAAATCCCTATATGCTCAATGTGTCAGGCTCGCCGTCACTTGCAGAATTGAGGGGTTTTCGCTCGTGGCGCTGCAATTACAGCAGGCACAGCTTCTTTTCCCTTCCCTCTTGGTGGAGAAAGGACAATGCTGCCTGACCCGCAACAGCGGGTTAAGCAGCTTTGGATGAAGGGAGGGGGCGTCCTTTGATCATGGTTTCGGGCTGATACCCCGGGTAGGAGTTTGACATATGGGAGCGATGCTCACCAATCTCGTGACGGCAGGACTGCACGCGCGATGAGTATCCCGGCCGCCGCCGCGCTTCTTTTGCTGTCCGGGGCACCCCCCGCTCTTTCCGATGTCGCGCCCGAGATCGAGCTGCAGCAACTTGCGGGTGATCCGGTGCCACCGGTGGTGGTGCCGACCACCGGAAAAATCCCACCCCCCGCTTCGGGCACGCCCGCAACAACCAGTGGCGAGCAGCCGGCCGAAATACCGCCACCGCAGGACGATATCGTGGTGAAGGCACGCGGAGCGCCGCCGCCGGGCGATCCGCTGCAAGACGTCAACGTCACTTCGTATCGGGCGATCCAGTCGGTCGACAAGGCGCTCGTCGCCCCTGTCGCCACGGGCTATCAAGGCATCGTTCCGGAACCTGTTCGCGATGGGCTTGGCAATGCGTTGCGGAACCTGAGCGAACCCATAAATTTCCTGAATTTTCTGTTGCAGATCAAGATCGGCAAGGCCGCCGAAACCCTCGGCCGCTTCGCCGTCAACACGACCTTCGGCGTCGTGGGCCTTTTCGATGCCGCGAAGGCGAAGCCGTTCGGCCTGCCTTATCGGCGCAACGGCTTTGCCAATACATTGGGATTTTACGGCGTCGATCCCGGCCCCTATTTTTACCTCCCGCTCGTCGGACCGACGACATTGCGCGACATGGTCGGCAACAGCATCGACCTGCTTGTCCTGCCGACCGCGGTCGGCGCGCCTTTCAACCGCGCGGCCTATTCGATTCCGACAAATGTGATCAAGCAGCTCAATGACCGCATCGAGCGCGATGCCGGGATTGCGCGCCTGCAAAAAGAAAGCGCCGATCCCTATGTCGAGACACGCACCCTCTATCTCGAAATGCGCCAACGCGAAATCGACGCGTTGAAAGGCAAGGTCATTGCGGTGAAACGGGAGAAAAATCCCTGAATGATCAATTTGCCAAGCTCGTCGTCACTGGCAGGATTGGGGGTTTTGTACTGGCGCCGTAATGGCCCTCTTCTTTTTCTGAGGCTTCACGCTCTATCTGTCATCCCCGCTTTCGCGGGGATGACAGATAGAGCGTGACTTATGCAAACGTCTCGCGTTCGCGGGGAATGACAGGATGAACTCATCTGGCTGGATCAGACTCTAGCGACGAGATCGCCATCACCGGTGCCCTCGCCTTCCCGGAAAGGGTGGCGCGGGGAGGACGGTCCCGATTGTTACAGATCCGCGCCGACCCGTTGCAGCAGCCGTTCCGCCACCGATTTGCGGATGGGCATGCCTTTGCGCATCTTCAGCCAGGTGTTCACGCTGATCCCGAATGTTTCCATCACGCATTCGGCGGTCTGCGCGCGCAGGCGGCCATTCAGCTTTTCGACGCAGGTCGGGCTGACATAGCTGAGCCGGGGATTGTCGGTGTGGATGATGTTGCCGCCGCCACTGCCACCGCCACAAGGGGTGGGGAGGGGCGCGGTGCCCGGCCTGGCGAACATGTGCCGGCCCGGCTGGTCGTCGGGTCGCGCCCGTTGAACTGCTAAAGTCATCGAAACTGCTCCTCAACTCTCGTTCTGGTCACTGTCCGTCGCACGCGCGCCATCGCTGGCGACGAAGCGCGCGCTTCGCTCGGGGCGTGGCGGTCCCCCAAAAGGCCGCCGGGCATATCGAGTCCGGTCTTTACCGACCGGTTTTATAATTAGTGGGCGGACGCCGAAGACGGCGCGGGTTCCGGCCCGTACATCTTGGTCAGATAGGTGATGATCTGTTCGCTTTCCGGCTCGGTCAGCTGCGCGCCGTTCTGGATCATGCGTTCGACCACCGTGCGCCAGTCATTGCCCGACAGGCGCTGGACGGTCACCGTATTGAGTTCGTGGCAGGTGTGGCAGCGCTGGACGAACAGATCCTTGCCCGGACCCGCTTTCGGATCTTCTTGGGGGTTCTGGGCCTTCAGCCCGGTCGAAACCAGCCCGGTCGCCAGTCCCGCGATGACCAGCGCCGCAAGAATGCCTGTACGCCCTGCAGTCGACATCACTCACTCCTACTCTTTTTTCAGGCACATCATGGTATATTCAAGTTTAAGCAGACTTGAACGGATCATGCCGTTTCGGCAGCTGGACTGCGCGTGATCACGCCCGATACGATAACCGCCAGCAGCCCGGAGAGAATGCCGATGAGCAGGCCGGATCCGAGCACCAGTCCGGTGGGGAGCCCCGGCGGAAGGCCCGATGCGAAGAAGGTCGTCATGCCGATGAAATAACATACGACCAGGCTCGCAAAGGGCAGGAATTGCGCGAGCAGCGCCGCGAACACGATGACGAACACGCCCAGCAGCAGCGCGATATCGGCGCCAAGCGCCGCTGCGCCGCCACCGATGATCGCCGCCCCGACAAAGCCGAATATGACGCCGAGAATGGCGCAGACGAAGGTCGGCGCCGCGGTTCTGGCGCTCATGCCGCCGGCGACGAAGGCGATCCAGCCGATGAACATCACCCAGACCGGGATTTCGAGGCGAGCGCAGATCACGCTCGATATGGCGGCGACGAGTGCGATGACGGCGAGAGCAAGAATGTTTTTCATGATCACTGGCCCCTGATCGATGATCCCGGAAAATCGGGCCGCGGCGGGGGGAAAGGAATCCGCCGCGGCCCCTTGGACGCCTCAGAATTTGAGGCGGACACCGGCGCTGATGGTGCGACCCAGCACGAAGCCGACGAAATTGTCGAAGCCCTGGGCCGTGTTCTCGAACGGTGGGTAGGTGTCGAACAGGTTGGCGACCTGGACATAGACGCTGGGCTCACCCGGCAGGCTGTCGCCGAACTTGTAAGTGAGGTTCAGGTCGACCGTGGTGTAGGAACCGACCTTGTCGCCGCCACCGTTCGGGATGCCGCCCGAAGAGGTGACCGGGTTGAGCGCGGTGCTGCCCCAGAAGGTGAAGCCGCCGGTATAGTTGGCGAAGACCGAGGCGGAGACCGGCCCGACATCGACGTTGAGATCGGCGCGCAGATCGGTGCGGATCGACGGGAAAGTGCCGTTGAAACGGTTGCGATTGAGCACGCTGAACACCGGCTCACCCGGCGCCGCGGTCTGGTCGAACTTGGTCTTGTAGGTGCCGGCGATGCCGCCGCGGATGGAGCCCCAGTCGAAGCTGTGGCGATAATGGACATCGAAATCCACGCCTTCGACATAGACGGTGTAGACATTGAAGTTGCGGAAATCGAGGCCGAAATAGATCGGCCCTGAGCTGAGTGGAGAGCGCTGACGGCGTCCGCCGCGATAGGCCTCGATCTCGGCCGCGGTGGCGCCGTTCGGATAGATCTTCAGCAGATCGTGGAACGCATCCGAGTTGATCACGATCGACAGTGGCGGCGATCCGCTCGTGCCCTCCAGCGTGGTGTGCCAATAGGTCAGGTTGGCGGTCAGGCCGGGCAGGAAGCGTGGTGCGAAGTCCGCGCCGATCGCCCAGGTCTTGCCTTCGGCCGGCTTCACGTCGGGATTGGCGCCGTCGAGGCGCATGCCCGCGATCGACGCGGTGCCGAGGATACAGGTGGTCTGGCCGGGCGTGTTGCAGCCCGGGATCGCGCGCGCCTCGGGATATTTGTCGAGAGGCACGTTGAGCGTGCCGTTCTGCGGGCCGAAGAAGGTGTCGACGCTACGGCCGTCGATGCCGCTGAGCACGTCGGGCCCATAGGTCGAGAATTGCGGCGCCACGAACGAGGTCGCATAGTTGGCGCGGATCTTCAGCCCCTCGACGACTTCCCAGGTCGCGGCGAATTTGGGATTCTTGATGCTGCCGAAATCGCTATAGTGATCATAGCGGCCCGAGACATTGATATCGAGGCGCCGGGCGAAGGGCACTTCCATTTCCGGCGAGATCACCGGGATCAGCACTTCGGCATAGGCCGATTTGACGGTGCGGAGATAGCGGAAGGCGTTGAAGCTCGATCCGGTGCTCGACGGGCCGGTATTGTTGGGTTCGACCACCTCGGTATCGATCTTGTACTTGGTCATGTCGCCGCCCAGCGCGACCTTCACATCGCCGGCGGGCAGTTCGAACAGCGAACCGTCGATCTTGAGGTTGTACTGCTGGATCACCTGGCGCGCGGCCTGGTAATTGCGGCTGTCGAGCAGGCGCTTGAGCACTTCGGGCGAGGTCCGGTTGGTGGCGCGCGGATTCCAGACATCGACGGCATTGGCCGTCGTCAGCGGCACGTTGGTGACGAGCACATTGGTGTTGGGGATCGATGGCTGGGTGAGGTTGCCATTGGCGTTGGTGGTGCCGTTGAGCGCGAGCAACAGGCAGCTCTGGCAGAGCGAACCGGTGATCGTGGTCTTGGCGGTGTTGACGCCGGCCATGACGAAGCCGCCGAGCCGCCATTTGTCGCTCAGCTTATATTCGGCGTTGAAATAGCCGTAGAAGGTCTCGCTGACCCCCTTGGCGCGCGCACCTTCAGGGAAGAGTTCGTTGGCGTCGAAGCGGATCGTGCCGGTATGGGGAACCGGATCGAGGCCCGCTGGAGCGACGAAGAACGGATTGATCTGACCACCCTTGCCGCTGCCGGGGCCAAAGACGGTCGCGGTGATCAACTGCGCGGACGGCGTGGCCCCCGTGCTGGACGCGATCGTGACCGAATTGCGCTGGACGTTGGTGCGGCTCGAGAAGACGAAGTCGGCGTTGAGCGAGAGGCGGTCCCCAACCTGCTGGTCGAACTTCACCATCACCGAATGACGGCGTTCCTGGGGAATCAGGTCTGTATAACTAGCCTGTTCGCACGGTGCAAAGGCCTGCTGGTTGGGCGTGCCTGATGCATAAGGGTATAGATAGATTGCCGAACTGCCTGCCGGCTGGAAACTGGCGGGCGAACAGTTGAAATTGCCGAAATTGCTGCCGCCACGGGCGCGCTGGTCGGGCAGGGTGAGCGGACGATCGGCGCCGAGCAGATTGCCGCGATCGGTATAGCTGTAGAAGATCGCGCCGCCGCCGGTATCCCAGCGATGGCCGAGCGCGATATTGGCGTTCCAGTTCTTGTAGTCGTCGCCAAAGCCATATTGGGCATTGGCCTCGACGCCCTCGAAGCGGCGGCGGGTGATGAAGTTGAGGACGCCGGCGACGGCGTCCGAACCGTAGATCGACGATGCGCCCTCGGCGAGCACTTCGACGCGTTCGATCGCGTTGGTCGGGATGAAGTTCGGATCGGGCAGGTTGCGGATGATGCCGGTCAGCGGGAAGCGGTGACCGTCGATCACGACGAGCGTGCTCGAGCTGTTGGAGCCGCCCAGGCCGTGGATCTGCGGCACCGAGGCGCCGGCGGAGTCATTGGCGGCGAAACCGCCCTGGCCGGCGGCATTGCCGCCCCAGATCGCGGGCACTGTCTTGAGCAATTGCTGGACGGTCTGGACCGCATTGTCCTCGATCGCGTCGCGGCCGACGCTGATCAGGTTGGATCCGACGGCGGGCGCGCCGCGGATGCTGGATCCGGTGACGATGATGTCGGGGGCATTGGTGCCGCTATCAGCCTGGTCGACCGTGGCCGCGGCCTCGTCCTGCTCCGGTTCGGCAGGGGCGGGGGCCTGTTGCGCATGGGCCGGATAGGACCAGCCCAGTGCCAGCGCGAGCAGTCCGACGGATTTCAGATAGTCTTTGCGATGAATTTTACAGGTCATGTTATCCCCTCCATCTCGTTTTTCTGTTTTATCGGAGCCGCCCCTTGGTTTTTCTAGGCAAAGCTCCGCCCACCGGTGGAATCACGCTCTCACCGGCAACGATCTTCAGTGGTTACTTCGACTCAAATCCCGTTGGTCGGCCGATCGGATCAGGGCAGTCCCTGTCGCAATCTTCGTCGGCCCGTATCTATTCTGTGTTTGGGGTGCGTCGGTGACGAGAACATCCTCATTCTCCTATCGCAACACGGTCGGCGGAGTTGAACGAGACCGCGAGCACGGCGTCTTCGGTCCCGATATTGCGGGCGTTGTGAAGAACGCCCTCGGGAATGACGACGGTGTCGCCGGCCTTCATCTCATATTCCTTGTCGCCCACGCGGTGCATGATGTGGCCGCGCAGGACGTGGAGAACCTCGTCGCAATTGGGGTGCCAGTGCACCGGGTTCTGCTTGCCGGGCGAGATCGTCGCCTGGCCGATGGTGACCTTGCTCGAATTGCCCAGCGCGCGCGACGCGAACCATTCGAGCTTGCCCCAGGGCTGCGCCTCGGGTTTCACGTCAGAATAGGGCAGCACGACGATCTGCGGGGCGGGCGGAGGCGCCATGCCCATGCGCGGCGCGGTCGGGATGGTCGAGGCCGCGCCTGCCTGCGGCACATCCTGCTTCGCGGCCCACAGGATCGCGTTGAGCAGCAATGTCCGGACCTGAGGCTGATCGAGCGACGCCAGATAATGGCCGCCGGCAAAGGCGAAGGCGCGGCCGCCGCCGGCGCGTTCGTGCGTCCAGGCGATCACGCGATCCTTGGGCGGTTCCTCATAGACCGAGCCCGACTTGCGGAACTGGATATGTGCGCGGCCGCTGAGGATCGGCGTGACCGTGCCGAAGTCGATCGCCGAATAATATTCGTCGAGATAGTCGAAATTGCCGACGCCGCTGGTGACGGGATGCCCCTTGGCAACGACGGTGACGGGCGCCGCCTCCATCGCATAATCGCTTCCCGACGCCCGGACGCCGCCGAGCAGTTCGGCAAAGGGTGCGGCACGGGCGGTGTCGGGCACGGTGAAGGCCTGGTGCATCGCGACGAAGCCGACGCCGCGCGCGGCGAGCTTGGTCAGCTGCGCCTGGACAGCGGGATCCTGGGCGGGATTGACGCTCTTGCCGTCGGCGCCGGCGACGGGGCCGAAATAGAGCAGGACGACGCTGGCATCGTCGATCTCCGCGAGATTCTTCGGGAAACCGACCGGATAGGTCTTCACCACCGGCTTGAGTTTCGCGAAATCGGGCGAGGATTTGATCAGCCGCTCCAGCTTGAGCACGCCGTCGGGGAAATCATGCTCTCCCGTCGCCATGCCCTGTTTCTTGCCGCCGATCAGCACGATGGTCGGCTGGGCCGCCAATGGCGTCGCGATCGCGGCGAGACCGGCCGCAACCGACCAGCGGACGAGGCCGGTGCGCAGACGGGTCATGATTTCCGCCTCAACGGCAGGCTGGCGAATTTGCGGACCTGCTCGGTGATCGCGATCTCGGCGGGCAGGCGTTCCATCGACGTCGCGCCATAGAAACCGTCGACATCGGGGCATTTCTCGAGGACGATCGAGACGTCGTCGGGCGAGGAGATCGGCCCGCCATGGCAGAGCACGATGACGTCGGAGCGCTCGCTGCGCGCCGCGTCGATGATCTGGTTGACCAGTTCCGCCGCCTTGTCGAGGCTCATCGAGGTCTTGGCGCCGATCTGGCCGCCGGTGGTGAGCCCCATATGCGCGACGATGATGTCGGCGCCGGCGCGCGTCATCTGTTTCGCCTGTTCGGTGTCGAACACATAGGGCGTGGTCAGCAGGTCGGCGGCATTGGCCGCGGCGATCAAGTCGATCTCCTTGCTGTAGCTCATGCCCGTTTCTTCCAGGCTGAGCCGGAACGATCCGTCGATCAGGCCGACGGTCGGGAAATTCTGAACCCCGGCAAAACCCATTTCGGTGATCTCGCGCAGGAAGCGGTCGGTCAGCAGAAAGGGATCGGTGCCATTGACGCCGGCCAAGACGGGCGTGTTCTCGACGATCGACAGGATTTCCTTGCCCATGTCGAGAACGATGTCGTTGGCATTGCCATAAGCGAGCAGGCCGCTCAACGAGCCGCGGCCGGCCATGCGGAATCGCCCCGAATTATAGATGATCAACAGGTCGGCGCCGCCCTGTTCTGCGCATTTCGCGGAAATGCCAGTGCCCGCTCCGCTGCCCACGATCGGCATGCCTGCCGCGATCTTCTGGCGAAACCGACTTAGAATTTCCTGACGTTTCCAACGCATAGAGCCTCCGAATAATGGAACAGGCGATTTCAGTGCATAACCTTGCGGTATTCATCGACGATGGCCTGCGCGAACGCCGGATCGTTGATGTGATGGGGATAGCGGACGATGCGGCGCGTCGGTCCCTGGACCACGGCGGTTTCGAGTTCCGCGAACAGCGCCGCGTCGGCCTCGGGATCGTGGAAGGGGGCGCCGGGCTTGTCGATGCCCGACACACCGCCCTCCGGAATCAACAGGGTGAAGCCGGCATCGGGATGCGCGTTCAGCTTGCGCGCGATCCAGCGGGCGCAGGCGATATTCTCTTCCACCGTCGTTCGCATCAGGGTGACGCTGCTGTTGTGGACGTAGAGATTGCGGCCGCGAAACCGTTCGGGAACGCTGTCGATCGGGCCGAAATTGACCATGTCGAGCGCGCCGACCGACAGGACATAGGGCATGCGCCGTTCGAGCATGACGTCGAACCGCGCGGGGCCGCAGGCGAAGACGCCGCCGACCACTTCGTCGGCGACCTCGGTCGTGGTGATGTCGAGCACGCCGTCGAGCATGTCGCTGCCCGCCAGTTCCTCCATCGCCCGTCCGCCGACGCCGGTCGCGTGGAAGACCAATGTGTCGTAGCCCATCGGCTCGAGGATCTCGCGGACGCTGGTGACGCACGGCGTGGTGACGCCGAACATGGTCATGCCCACGGCGCGCTGGCCTTCGTCCGAAGCGGGGGCGAGGCGGGCCATGCCGGCGATCGCCGCGGCCGCGTTGCGATAGATCTGGCGCGAGACCCGGTTGAGGCCGGCGACGTCGACGACCGAGAACATCATGGTGATGTCGCTGGTGCCGATATAGCTGCTGGTGTCGCCGCTCGCGACGGTCGAGACCATCAGCTTGGGAAATCCGATCGGCAATCCGCGCATCGCGGTCGCGATCATCGCGGTCCCGCCGGTGCCGCCCAGGCCGATCGCGCCGGAACAGCGACCGGCGCGATAGGCGTCGATCATGAAGCTGCGCAGCGCCCGGCTCATCGCGGTGACCGCGGTGCCGCGATCGGTGTGGCCGAGCACGGCCTGGGGGCCATCGGGATGGAAGGATGCGACGGTGGCGCGATCGATGCCGGGCTGCGCCATTGGCGGGTTGAGGGTGCCGACGTCGATCAGGACGGCCTGAACCCCCTCCGCACGGAGGGCGTCTGCGAGGAAGCTCGCTTCGTCGAGCTTCGTATCGAGCGTGGCGAATACATAGACTGGTGCCAAATTGCTCATCGCGTTCCTCCCTCACCCATCTTTGCGGGTTCGATCGCCAATTTGTGGCTCGATCGAAACAATGCATGGACCGTGCCAAATGCCGTGACGAAAGCATATAGCCGCGCCGGCCCATTTTTTCGTACGATCCGGTTGTCACTTTTGTAACCCTGTGACAACATGGTTGCCATAGGTGACAATAAACGGGGAGGAAGCGCCAGGCGATGCACAGTCTTGTCCGGGATCTCGCAAAGGGTGCAAAGCATAGCGGGTCGCCGGTGCTCGCCGTGTCGGCGGGGTCGGGGCAGATCGCCGAATATGTCGTCGAGGCCGGCGCCGACCTGCTGCTCGCGCTCAATGCCGGGCTCTATCGCAGCCTGGGTCATGGCTCGCTCGCGTCGCTGCTCGCCTATGGCAATGCCAATGAGCAGACCGAGGAATTGCTGCGGCGTCATATCCTGCCCAATGCCGGCGGCCTGCCGGTGGTCGCGGGGGTGATGGCGAGCGATCCGACGATCGATGTCGATGCGCGCCTTGCCCATTTGCGGCGCATGGGCGTGCAGGGTGTGACCAACTGGCCGACGGTCGGCTTTATCGACGGCAAGATCCGCGAAGCGTTCGAAGAGGAAGGCTATGGCCTGTCGAATGAGGTGGAATTGCTCGGCGCGGCGCGCAAGCAGGGCATGGCGACCTTTGCCTTCGTGCTCAATGTCGAGGATATCCGCCGCTTCGCCGCGGTCGGTGTCGACGCCTATATCATCAATGCGGGGCTGACCCCGCTGCAGTTCGCGATCGGCGATCGCCGCGACCGGCTCCAGGATTCGCTGATCCATATCAACCGCATGCTGGCAGCGCTCGAAGGGGCGTCGTCGCGCCCCCTGTGCCTTATTTATGGCGGCCCGTTCACCGACGTCGAGGATTTCGCGACATTGTTCCGGCAGGTGAAGGCCGACGGCATTGCTGGCGGATCGGTGTTCGAGCGGCTGCCGGTTCAGGCGATCACGTCCAATTTCGTCCGGCGCTGCAAGACGCTGAGGCTGGTCGATCCCGATGCCGAGGAGCCGGGCCGGCGCGAGATGCTGGGGCGGTCGGCCGCCTATCACGATCTGGTCAGGATGATCGAGCGCGTGGCGCGCTTCGATGCCAATGTCGTGATCGAAGGCGAGACGGGCGTCGGCAAGGAATTGGCGGCCAGCCTGATCCACGAACTCAGCCCGCGATCGAAACAGCCCTTCATCACGCTGAATTGCGGCGCCATTCCCTCGGGCCTGCTCGAAAGCGAATTGTTCGGCCATGAGCGCGGCGCCTTTACCGGCGCCGACCGCCGCCGGATCGGCAAGTTCGAACTGGCCAATCGCGGTACCTTGCTGCTCGACGAGATCGCCGACCTCAGCCCGGCCGCGCAGGTGGCCTTGCTGCGCGTCCTTCAGCAGCGCGAGGTGGTGCGTGTCGGCGCGGACAATCCGATCCCGCTCAATGTCCGCGTGATCGCCGCGACCAACCGTTCGCTCGCCGAACTGGTCCAGGAGGGGAAATTCCGCTCGGACCTTTATTACCGGTTGAGCACGGTGACGCTGAGCATCCCCCCGCTGCGCGAACGGCTGGACGACCTGTCGGTGCTGGCCAGCGATTTCCTGCAGAAGACCGCAGCCGAGCTCGGCATGCCCGCCTTGGCGATCGACGAGCGGTTCGAGGAGGAGATGGCACACCATAGCTGGCCCGGCAACATCCGCGAGCTGCGCCAGGTGATCTCGCGCGCGGCGATCCTCGAGGACGGTCCCGTGCTGCGCGGCACCCATTTCCAGCCCGATGGCGGGCGCCGTTCGTTCGTGACGGGCAACGCCCTGTCGCGGCGCGTGACGATCGAGGACATCCATCGCGCCATCGAACGGGCCGGGGGCAATAAGAGCGTCGCCGCCGCATCGCTCAAGATCAGCCGCAAGACATTGTACGCGAAGCTGGATGCGGGGCGGTAAGGGCTCGGCTTGGCGTAGGATAGGTTCCGCTTAGGTGTCCTCGCAGTGTCATCCCCGCGAAAGCGGGGATGACAGGTAGAGCGCGACTTATGCAAACGTCCCGCTTTCGCGGGACTGACAAGTGAGAGAACGGAGCACTCTGCTCCCTTCGACTGTCACCCATTATGTTCCCTTATTCACAAGGTGACACGGGTAACGCCAACGTTCCACCGCAAAGCCCGCGCCAGCAGCCTATCCCTATGCTGTCGGGATTTGGCACAGTCCATGCATCGCAATGATTCGGACCCACGAAGATGGGCGATGATCGGTGCCGCCAAGGAGAGTATCGGATGAAGCTTAAGACAGCGCTGTTATGTGTCGTCCTGTCGGCTGTTTCGACGGCCGGATCGGCCCAGGTCACCAAATCATCGCCGCTCGACAAGCTCACCAATCACAATGATCCGCAGCGCAGCGGCTGGAATGCGAACGAGCGGCGCCTGACGCCCAGATCGGTCGCCAGCGCGAAGTTCGGCCCGCTCTGGTCGTCGCCGCAGCTCGATAGTTTCAACGGCACGCCGCCGCGGCTGTTCGCAGCGCCGCTTTATATGAGCGCGGTCAGGATGACCGGCGGAGACCATGCCGGCAAGACCTTCGCGGTCACCTATGCGGTCACCACCACCGGCTATGCCTATGCGATCAGCACCGCGGCCGCGAACGGCGTGGCACCCGGCACGATCCTGTGGCGCAAGCGCCTGACCGAGACGCCATGCAGCAAAGGGACGCAGGGTAATCTCAGCACACCGGTGATCGATCCGAAGACCAACCGGCTCTACGTGACCAGCTGCAGCGATCCGAAATGGCAGGTCCATGCGCTCGACATCCGCAGCGGCGAGGAGATGGCGGGCTGGCCGATCGATTTCGACGCCGCGACGATGAACCAGCCGGGGCTGAACCGCAACGGCACGACCAAATGGGTCGCCGAGACCGATGACAAGAAGAGCTTCTCGTCCGACGGCAAGCGCGCGGTCTGTCGGACGCCCTGCTACACGCAGCGCGGCGGGCTCAACCTCAGCCAGGACGGCGAACGGCTCTATCTCACTTTCGGCCCCGATGGCGTGGGCTGGCTGGTCGTGGTGGACACCAAAGCCGCCAAGGTGGCGACCGCCTTCACCTCTATCCAGACCAACCAGCAGGAACAGGGCGGCATGTGGGCCTCGGGCGGGCCGGCGCTCGACCGGCAGGGACGCATCCATGTCTCGACTGGCGCCAATCTTATCCCCGGCCGGCTCTATGGGCTTTCGGGCGTCTGCCCCGAATGCGACAATGCCTGGGGCCAGACGATCATGCAGTTCGTCGACGACCGGCAAAAGGGGCTGACGCTCGCCGGCACCTATACGCCCTATAATTATTGCCAGGCTTCGAAGACCGACATCGATATCGGCAGCAGCGGCGTCATCGTGTTCGACCTGCCCAAGGGCAGCACGAGCACGCCCAATCTGCTGTCACTGGGCGGCGGCAAGCAGGGCAATATCTATCTGCTCGATCGCGACCATATGCCCGGCGGCCTGACCAAGCGGCAGCCCTGCACCGACGATCCGTCGCAGGACACGTCCTTGCTCGCGCCCGAGCCGCAGCCCGAATTCGGAAAGCGCGGGCCGATCAACCTGTTCAAGCCCTTTTCCGACGATCTCGGCGCATTCGACCAAGCCAAGAGCCGCAGCACCGCCGCCTATTATCGTGACGCGCGCGGCACCAGCTATGTCTTCGTCAGCGGCAGCAAGAAGATCGGCGAAAATCTGACGACCGACGCGCCGCCGGGGCTGGCGCGGGTGAAGCTGGTCACCGAAAAGGACAAGCCGGCTTTCCTGCGCGTCGACGGCATGGAGGAAACTCAGACCTTCAAGAATCCCGGAAACCCGGTCGTCACCAGCAATGGCGGCCGCGACGCCATTGTTTGGGTGCTCGACAACAACGCGCCGCGCACCGCCAATCTCTACGGCGCAGGCGCGCCCAAGCCGGTGCTCTACGCCTTCGACGCGCTGACCTTCAAATTGCTGTGGAAGACCGGCGACGGCGAGCTCTTCACATCGGGCAAATATAACGAACCGACGATCGCGAACGGCGTCGCACTGGTCGGCACCGACCGGATCCAGGCGTTCGGCCTGCGATCGAAATGACCCGACCGCCGAAAGGGCGGACCACATCACAAGGGAGGATGGAATGATCGCTACGCATCGCAGGACGATCTTGAAATCGGCGGCTTTCGTCGCGCTGGCCGCCGGTGCGCTGGCGCCGCTCCATGCCCAGGACGCCAAACAGGCGCCGGTGCCCAAGGGCTTCACCTCGCTGTTCGACGGCAAGACTCTGAAGGGCTGGCGCGGCGATCCGACATTCTGGTCGGTGCGCGACGGCGCGATCACCGGCAGCGCCGAGACCCCGATCGCGTACAACACCTATCTGATCCTCGATAAGCCCTATGCCAATTTCGAGATCCGCTTCAAATATCGCTTCATGACCGAGGCCGGCAATTCCGGCCTCCAGTTCCGCAGCGCGCAGGTGGCGGGCAATCACATCATGGTCGGCATGCAGGCCAATGTCACGCCGATCACCAAATCCCCCGAGCGTTTCGCCATGCTCTATGAGGAGATTGGCGAGCGCCAGGAAATGGTGCTGCTCGGCCAGAAGGCGGAGATCACGCGCGTCCAGGCGGCGGGCGGCGGGCAAGGCCGGATCGTGCGGACCGTCTCCGGAATGATCAATTCGCGCGATGAGATATTGAAGGCGGTCAAGCCCGCCGGCGAATGGAACGAGGATGTGCTGATCGTCTACGGCAATCGTTTCGTCCATGCGGTCAACGGCTATCTCGCCTTCGACGCGACCGACAGCGACCCGATGGGTGCCAAGGACGGGCTGCTCGGCTGGCAACTCCACAAGGGGCCGGCGAGCACGGTGCAGTTCAAGGATGTGGTGATCCGTCCGCTGACCGCGTTTCCCGACATCACCGGCCGCTTCATCACCAAGCCGAGCCCGGCGCCGGAACCGCGGCGGACCTACAAGGATTCGACCAAGGTCAATCTGCCCGACACGCCGATGCCGGATTGATCGGCACGCATCTCCGCCCGAACGGTTCGTGCGGAGATGCGGAAAATATGGCTCAGGCCCTTTGTAAATTCGATGTCACCCCAGCGAAAGCTGGGGTCCATACGATGTCCGATTGCTCCGAATATGCGGCGATATCGCATAGGCTCCAGCTTTCGCTGGAGCGACGGGTGACTCTTACTGACCAGCTGGTGCAGCCGCTTTTTCCAGCTTGATATTCAGCTGCGTCCGCACCGGTTCGGGTGCCGGCCCCGGCTTCGTCACGAAACGGCGGCTGATATCGGGGAAGCTCGTCAGCGGCTTGATCACGACATCCTTGAACTGCGCGGTGCTTGGCGGGCCGGCATGGGCCTGGATGCCGATCAGCCCGTCCTTGGCGCCCAGCGGATCATTGTCGGTGGCATCGAAGGCGACAAGGCCGTTGATGACATGGACGATGCGGTTGCCATGGACGATCAGCACATCCTCGTTCCATTCGGGATAGGGCTTGATCGACGCGATAATCGCCTCACGCGGGTTGGTCGTGCCGAGCACTGTGCGGACGATCGCGCCCTGGCCGCCGGTCGTGGCCTGGCGCCGCGTGATGACGGCGCGCTGGCCGAGCAGCACCATTTCGAGCCGGTTCAATTCCTCATAGAGCATGCCGAAACGCTCCTCGCCGCATGACGGCAGGCCGCAGGCGCTGAAATTGGCGGGCGTGATGTTCGATTGCATGCCGGCGAGCACGTGATTGCCCTCGACCTGGCCGCTGCGGAACTGGAGCCCCGAATTGCCGACGCGGGTGACGAAGCGGTATTTCAGGCGGATCTCGAAATTGGCGTAGGGCTTGTCGAGGATCAGGAAGGTGTTGTGCGTCAGCCCCTTGTCCGAGCTGGCGGTGATGGTGCCGTCGCGCACCGACCAGACATTCGGATCGCCGCGCCAGCCCTTCAGGCTCTTGCCGTCGAACAGCGGGACGAACCCTTTGGGGACGGGGGCCTGCCTTGTGACGGCGGTCGATTGCTGCGCCTGAAGCGACGATGTGGAAACCAGCGCGAATGCGGCCAGCGCGGCATATTTCAGTCGGGCATGGTGGGTGGTTCGGGTCAATTTTGCTCTCCTGTCATTCGGGCAGTGCCACATCGGGCAGGGCCGCCCGCGTCGAATCCTTGTAGGTCCGCCGCGGCTCGGGCGCGGGGCTGGGGGTGCTGCGGAAGCGGCCCTCCAGCTTCGGCGCGGCCTTTAGCGGCTTGATCACGATGTCCTTGTACTGGACCGTCATTGGCGGGCCGGAATGGGCCTGGAGGCCGAACAAACCCTCCCTGGCGCCCAGCGGATCGCGGTCCACGGCATCGAAGACCAGCAGGCCGTTGATCGCCGACACGATATGGTTGCCATGCGCGATCACGACCACCTCGTTCCATTCGGGATTGGGGCGGATCGACGCGAGGATGTCGGCGCGCATATTGACCATCTCGCTGACGCTGCGGACGACGCGGCCGCGCCCGCCGCCGCCGGCCGCGCGGCGCGAGATCTCCGCTCTCTGGCCGAGCAATGCGAGTTCCTGCCGGTCGTTGAGCTCGCTGTAGAGCATGCCGAACCGTTCCTGCGGCACATTGATCGGCGTCACATTCGCCTGATAGCCCGTCATCGCGAAATTGCCGTCGACCTGGGCGCTGCGGAACTGGAATCCGGAATTGCCCTGGTCGGTCAGCCAGCGATATTTGTAGCGGACCTCGAAATCGCCATAGGGTTTCCCGAAGATCAGGAAGGTGTCCTGCGGGATGGGGTGATCGGATCCGCCGGTGATCGCGCCGTCGCGCACCGACCATATCGTGGGATCGCCGCGCCAGCCCTTCAGCGTCTTGCCGTCGAACAGCGATTTGAACCCCGCCGGCACCGGTGCGGGCTGCGCAAGGAGAGAGGCGGGGGCCAGGGTCAGCGCGAGGAGCGCCGTGGCTGCCGATAAAATGGGGGCGGGTCTCCGGTCGATGCTGCGGATCATGCGAATATCCCCTTTCTGGGGCGGGGTGGTCGCCGCCGCCGGGCGGACGGCGAC
>NZ_JBYSZM010000047.1:0-48593 GCF_058787155.1 Sphingobium sp. FW305-3-2-15-F-TSA7
GGCTGGGACGGGCGATGGCCGCGGCGTTTCATATCATTCCTTGCTGTCGTCGTGATAGCCGAACGGATCGGTCGGCGTGGGTTTGGTGGGGAAGGGCGGGCGCGGCAGCGATTCGGCGCGGTTCGCGGCATTGAGCAGCATGCTTGCCAGGATCACCGCATTCTGCCGCAGGTCTTCGGCTTTCAGATGGTCGAACGTGTCGACGCTCGAATGGTGGGTGCGGGTGCCATAGTCCAGCGGATCCTGGATGAACTGGAAACCGGGCAGGCCGACATATTGCATATAGACATGATCGGTGGCGCCGGTCTTCGCGATCGCCACCGTGTTCGCACCCATGCTGGCAAAGGGGGCCAGCCATTCCTTGAAGATCGGCACGACCGCCGGGTTGTTCTCGGCATAAAGGCCGCGGAAACGGCCCGAGCCGTTGTCCATGTTGAAATAGGCGCCAAGGTCCTTGTGGCCGGGCTTGGGCGTGATCGGCCAGGCCTGGCGCAGCAGGATCGCTTCCTCGCGCGTATTGATGCCGCTCTGCGTGATCGTCGGGAAATTGGCGAGATATTTGCCGACGTAGGAAAGCGATCCGCGCAGGCCTTGTTCCTCGCCGCTCCACAGCGCGAAGCGGATGGTGCGCTTCGGCCGCACGCCCAGCTTCGCCAGGATGCGCGCTGCCTCCATGATCACGGCGCTGCCCGCGGCATTGTCGGTCGCGCCGTCGCCGGCGACCCAGCTGTCGAGATGCGCGCCGGCCATCACATAGCCGGCCGAGGGATCGCTGCCGGGGATATCGGCCAGGATATTATAGGCGTTCAGATCCTCGTCGTGCCATTTCACCTGGCTGTCGATCGCGATCACCGGGGCGGGGCCGGCCTTGGCCAGCCGGGCAAGGCGCCGATAGTCCTCGGCGGCCAGCTCGATGCCGGGCACGGCGGGTGTCTGGTCGACGCGAAAGGCGACGCTGCCCGTGCCATGGACGAGCTTGCCGTCGCGATAGGCCATGCGGACCCAGGCGAGCGCGCCTTCCTGTTTCAGGAACGCGTCCATCTCGCGCGCGAAACGGGCCTGTTTCAGGTCGTCCTCGACGGTGTCGGGCGTGTATTTGGGCTGCTGGAACGCATCGAGCTTGGTCAGGTCTTCGGACGACAGCCGCTTGAATGGCGGCGAATCGGGTTCGGATCCGGTGTCGGGCAATGTGATCATCACGATCTTGCCGGCCAGCTTGCCGCGCCATGTATCGAAATCGCGTGCCTTGCGCAGCGGCGCCACGATCACCTCGGCGCTGATCGCGCCGTTGGTGCCCGGCGTCCAGGCCACCGGAATTGCGGTGAGCACGATGTCACGCGGGCTCGTCATCCGCACGCTCGACGCGGTGATCGACCAGCCGCGCCCGAATTCGAACGGATCGGCGCGCACGTTCGACAGGCCGTAACGGCGGAACTGTTCCTGCGTCCATTTCTCCGCCGCGCGCATCGCGGGCGAGTTGGTCATCCGCCCGCCGATGCGATCGGTCAGATATTGCGCGGTCTGCATCACCTCGCTGTGGTTCAGCCCCTCATCGATGATCCGGTTGGTTTCGGCCGACGCACCTTTGTCGGGCGCGGATTTCTGGGCATTTGCCGGGACGATGGCGACGGACGCAAGCAGCAGCGCGGCAAGAACATGACGCATGAAACGGGATCTCCCTCCTGGATGAGTGACCGGTAGGCCGCGGCACGGTTGACAGGCAAGCCCCCTTTCGTCATTGAGCCGCCTTCCTGACATCAGGCGCCCTGGACAGGTGGCCGAGTGGTTAAAGGCAGCAGACTGTAAATCTGCCCGTGCAAGCGTACGCTGGTTCGAATCCAGCCCTGTCCACCATCCTTTGAAATCGAAATGTTTCACCCTCTCCTTGAGGGTGAGTGGCGTGATGGCCATCCGCTCTCGGCGGTGGCGCGGGGCGCCTCCACTCAAACGGTCAGTCTCTCGGTCCTGCGCGCGATGATTGCCCCGGGGCCATTCACGTTTCCGACAGCCGTACGGCGCCAGGGTGACGTTTTACGAGGGAATGACCCATGATCCGGACCGTGGCCGCTGTGTTGTTGGCGTTCTGCGCGCAGGCCGTCCTGTCCTCGCCGGCCGCTGCACAGTCTGCGATCGCCCTGGGGGAACGCCCGATCAAACGGACCGAGGTCGTCGTCTTCGTCAAGCGACAGTTCGCCCAGATGGACACCAATCATGACGGGTATGTGGAGCCGGCGGAATTCGAGGCGTATCGCGCGGCCCAGGGCGACAAGGCCGGTGCCGGGCTCGGCTATATCGGTCGCCGCTGGTTCGAGCGTGCGGATAGCAATGGCGACGGTCGCGTGACGATCGAAGAGGCGCAGGTCCGGCCGCTGCAATTGTTCGACATGGCCGACGTCAATCGCGACGGCATTGCAAGCCTCCAGGAACAGTCGCTCGCAACGCTTTTCGTCGGCAAATAGAGCATTTTCGAGTTGACCGTTTACGGTCAACGGCTCGGAAAATGCGACCGCGAAAGATAGGAGCGTTTCCGCTCATTGTGGAAACGCTCTGGTCTCGGCCCGGCCATTTCGTTTGCGCTCCTTCCGGAGCGATGTGTCGTTCGGCGGACTCATCGATCGACTCGATAAGACCGTCAGCGGCTACCGGGCACCTGGACTGCTGGTGAGGCGGTTTCGACCAGCGGCTTTCCGGACAATGCGGCCTCGAAAAAGGCGATGCTCTCGTCCAGCACCGGCGCTCTGCCGCGGAACGGCTTCGAGATCGCCATGATGATGTCGTTGTGCGTGCGTCCGGGATAGATGCACAGGATTGTGGTCCGGTTGCCGAGCGCCCGTTCGCGTGCGGCGAGCGCTGTGGAATTGCGCGGCTTGACCTCCGTGTCGGCGTCGCCCGTCGCCAGCCACAGGGGCGGTGCGTTGCGTCGCGCGAAGCTGATCGGCTGGGTGAGGCGCGGATCCGGCGCATTCCCCATCGCCGCGATCGCGCGCGGTGAATCGAACGGGTAGAAATCATAGGGCCCCGCCAGCCCGGCCACGGCGCGGACACTCGCCGGATCGACCCCGGCCGCCGTCAGGTAATTGTGGTCGAGCGCGAGCATCACCGCGATATAGGCGCCCGCCGAATGACCGGCGAGCAGGATCCTGTCGGGATCGCCGCCGAAACGCGCGATATTGTCGCGTGTCCAGCGGATCGCGGCGGCGCCATCCTCGATAAAGCCCGGAAAACGGACCGCGGGAACTTTGCGATAATCGGCCAGCACCACGACGAAGCCGCGCGCCGCATAGGCCCTGGCGACGAAGCCATAATCCTCTCGACGCCCCTTCACCCAGGCGCCGCCATAGAAGAAGACGAGCACCGGTTTGGCGTGGCCGGCAACCGGACTTGCGGACCAGATATCGAGGCCGCCATTCTCGCCGGGCCTGAACGCGGCCGACGCCACACGGCTGACACCGGCGTCGCCGGGAAAGGCCATGTCGAGGACGTCGAGTGCCTTGGGCGGCGAATAAAGATAGATCGCCCCCGCTATGGCCGACAGGGCGAGCACAAGCCCGATGACGATGAGGATGATCATCCTCGCCAAGATATGCTGCCCATGATCCGCCGCATCGCCCGCATCTCCCCTCGCTCTCCACCCTATCCGAGAAGCGGTGTATGGAGCGAGGGCTATCGGGCGGAAATATGGGCCTTACCTGTGGTCGGCGCCGGTTTGGTCGACCGGCAATTGCTCCCGCTTATCGGGTTGCTGGCGCGGCCGGACCAGGAATGGGCCGACAGCGCTTGAGTCATATTCGAAAATAATATTTCGAAAACGAATATAGCGCGCTATGAGTCCGGCTCGAGCGGGCGTCTTCGGCACATTGCCGTGAAGATCCCGGAGCAAGGATGGTGAAGTGATCGATAGCGTCTTTTCGAAATCGAGCCGCTCTTATGGTTGAGCGGAAGCGTGTTTTGATCGTCGGCGGGGGCATAGCCGGCATGTCGCTCGCCTATGAGACGGCATTGTCGCATGACGTGGTGGTGGTCGAGGCGGAGCGCGCCGCGGGCTATCATGCGACCGGGCGATCGGCGGCGATGTACGTTGCCAATTACGGCAATGCCGCGATCCGCGGTCTGACCCGCGCGAGCCGGGGCTTTCTCCGGACTCCGCCGACCGGCTTTGCCGAGACCCCGATCCTGCGCCCGCGCGACACGCTCTATATTGCGAGCGAAGACCAGGCGGCGGCGCTGGCGCGGCCCGAATATGAGATGCTGGATCTGCTGTCCGCCGATGCGGTGAGGATATGTGCGCCGCTGCTGCGTCCGGGGGCGGCGGTGGCGGGCAGGATCGATCGCGAGAGCGCCGAGATCGAGGTCGATCTTTTGCATCGATGCTATGCGCGCGGCGCCAAGGCGCGCGGGATGCAGCTATCGGTCGATGCGCGCGTCGAGGCCGCGGACTGGACGGGCATGTCCTGGTCGGTCCGGACCTCGGCCGGCGTCTATTCGGCCGATATCGTCGTCAACGCTGCCGGCGCCTGGGCCGATACTGTCGCGCGCATCTTCGGTGCCGCGCCGCTTGGCCTTGTCCCGATGCGCCGCACCGCCATGCTCGTCGATCCGCCCCGGGGCCTCGATCTCGATGCATTGCCGATGGTGATGACGGCCGAGGAAGAGCTTTATTTCAAGCCCGATGCCGGGCTCCTGATGGTCTCTCCCGCCGACGAAACTCCGGTCGATCCGTCCGATGTCCAGGCCGACGAATGGGATGTCGCCGTCGCGATCGACCGGCTGCAGCGCTATTGCGACATCGAGGTGCGCCACGTCCGGCATCGCTGGGCCGGGCTGCGGACATTCGCGCCCGATCGGACCCCCGTCATGGGTTACGACACCATGCAACCCGGCTTCTTCTGGTTTGCCGGGCAGGGTGGTTACGGCATCCAGATCGCGCCCGCATTGGCTCGGCTGGGTGGGATGCTTCTCGGAGACGACAAGGTCGCGGACGCCGCCAGCCGCGAATGCCTCAAGCTGGCCGATTTCTCTCCGCAGCGCTTCGCCCAACCATAATCCGAAAATCCGTTCTGAGGAGATCTCCCGCAACCGGATTATTGCGAAAACGATAGAATATGCGAATACGAAAAAAACATTTCGTATAATGAATTCTCGGTGATATCGTCAAAATGACGGGACTCGGGAAGCGCCGATCGGCCCGTGCGCATTCGAAGCAAAAAAGGGGAGAAGCATGCGATCGAACACAAGCCTGACCGTGCGTTGCCGGTCGACGACATCCTTGAGCGCGATCCTGTTCGCGGCCCTGGCTGTGCCCGGCATTGCCCTGGCTCAGGATCCGGCCGCGCAAGCTGCCCGGGCGGCCGCGGATGACGAGGCCGAGCAGGCCCAAGAGATCACGGTCACCGGTTCGCGCATCGAGCGCAGCGGCTTCGTCGCGCCCACGCCGACATCGGTGGTCACTGCCGAGGAACTCGGCATGGCCGGCGTCACGACGATCGGCGATATCGCGCTGAAGCTTCCGCAATTTCGTTCGGGGCGCAGCTCCTTTGCCTCGCATACCGGCGGCAATGTCGGCGGCAATTATTTCAACCTGCGCGGCCTGAGCGGATATCCGGGGCCAAGCCGGACTCTCACTCTGGTCGATGGCCGCCGGCCGACCCCGACCGGAAATGACGAATCCTTCGACGTGAACGTGATTCCGTCGGGCATCATCGATCGCGTCGAGATCGTGACGGGCGGCGCATCCGCCGCATATGGCTCAGATGCCGTGGCGGGCGTCGTCAACATCCTGCTGCGCAAGGATCTGGTGGGTATCGAGGGATCGGTGCAGGCCGGCCAGACATTCCGCTATGCCGATGCGCGAGAGATCAAGGGTACGCTGAGCTACGGCACGCGGTTTGCCGACGATCGCGGCCATGTGATGCTGTCGGGCGAATATTACGACAATAAAGGCATCGGCCAGGTGAACTCGCGCAAATGGGCCAAGCCCAATTGGGGGCTCATCGCCAATCCCGCTTATGCGCCGGGCAATGGCCAGCCCGCGGTGCTGATGGGCCGCGACGCGCGCATGGCCAACGCCACCTATGGTGGACTGATCGTCAACGGCGCGCTGAAGGGAACCGAATTTCTGCCCGGCGGGATTCCGGCGACGTTCGATCCCGGTATCGCCAGCGTCGGTGCGGCGGGCACGTTCGGCGGTGACGGCCCCAATGTCGGCGCGACCTTGAAACTGCTGGTGCCGACCGAGCGGATCACGCTGTTCGGACGTGCATCCTATGATCTGAGCGATGATGTCACCCTCTGGGCCGAGGGCGGCTATGCCCGGCTCTATGGCGACGACCGCGCGACGATCCCGTCGTTCAATTTCGGCAATATCGTCATCCAGCGCGACAATGCCTATCTGCCCGAATCGCTGCGCACCGCGCTGACCGCCGCCGGCCAGACCAGCTTCGCGATGAGCCGGCTGAACTCCGATTTCGGCTTTTACGGCAACAGCGCGCTTTCGAAGCATCGCCAGGTTTCGGCGGGGCTCACCGGCAAGTTCGGCGGCAGCTGGAAATGGGATGTCAGCGCCAGCTACGGCAAATATGATCAGCGCCAGAATTATGTGAACGACACGATCACCCGCAATCTCGCGCTGGCGACCGATGCGGTGCTCGATCCGGCCAGCGGCCGCATCGTCTGCCGCTCGACGCTCACCGCACCCGGCAATGGCTGCGTGCCGATCAACCTGTTCGGTTCGGGCTCACCCTCGCAGCAGGCGATCGATTACGTCACCGACGATTTCACGCATCGGCAGCGCGTACGCCAGACGAGTGTCGCCGCCAGCATCCAGGGCGAACCCTTCTCGCTGTGGGCCGGTCCGGTCTCGGTCGCGGTCGGTGGCGAGTATCGCGACGAGACGGTGTCGCTGACCGTGGCGCCGCTGACCGCGGCGTTCGGCCACGGCATCTTCAACGGCCCTTCGGCGGGCCCGGGCACGATCAAGGTCAAGGAAGCATTCGCCGAAACCGTCGTGCCGCTGCTCCGCGATGTGCCCTTCTTCAGGCGCCTCGATCTCAACGGCGCGATCCGCGTGACCGACTATAACACGACGGGCACGGTCGCCACCTGGAAGGTCGGCGTCACCAACGAGATCACCAGCGATCTCCGTCTGCGTGCGACCTTGTCGCGCGACATCCGCGCGCCCAATTTCAGCGAGCTCGCGGCGACCGGCGCCGCCAGCTTCTTTCCGGTCATCGATCTGAATGGTGAGGCGGTGACGGTCGCCGTGCCGACCAACCCCAATCCGTTCCTGCGGCCGGAAATCGCCAAGACGCTGACGGTCGGCCTCGGCTATCAACCATCATGGGCGGGCAATCTGCGTATCTCGGTCGATTATTTCGACATCAAGATCGACGGTGCCATCACCACGCTGACCGCGCAGCAAATCATCAACGGCTGCGGCGGCGGTCAGGCCGATCTCTGTTCGCGCCTCGTGCGCGATGGCGCAGGCAAGCTGACCCGGGTGATCAATGGCCGGTTCAATGCGCAGACGCTCCAGACCAACGGCGTGGATATCGAAGTCGCCTATTCGTTGCCGCTGGAGCGGATTGCCGCCAAGATGGACGGAAAATTGGGGTTCCGGGGCAGCGCCAGCTATACCGACAGCTATGAATCTCGGTTGCTGGGACAGGTCATCCAGTCGGCCGGCGTCATCTTTCCGCACTGGAATGCGACGGGCGCGATCACCTATTCCAACGATAGCTGGGATCTCCAGCTTTCGGGTCAGTATGTCGGCAGCGTCCAGTATAATGGCACGCCGGGCAGCAGCCAGCCGATCGGTCTGAACGTCGATCGATTCCCCGATCGCTTCTATCTCGACGCCTCGTTCCAGCATCAGCTGGTCCCGGGCGTCCAGATCTTCGGCAATATCGAGAATCTGCTCGACAAGGACCCGCCGATCATCCCGACGTTCGTGGGCCCGGTCAGTCCGATCGCATCGAACTATACGCTTTACGACCCGATCGGCCGCCGCTTCACGCTCGGGGTACGGTTCAAGATGTGAGCGCGACCGGGACGGCCGGAACCCGAACATTCCCGTCATTCCCGCTCTCGCTGGAATGACGGGATTTGGTCCAATCCAGCCGGATCAGGCTCCGGGCGTCGGAGGCGGCGTCATACCGGGCCGCGAGGGGCGTCGATCGCCGGTTCGGCGGCGCGTGACGAGATCCAGAGGATTTCGGCTTCGGTCTCGCCGACCGAGGTGCAGGCATGACCGATCGTGCTGTCGAAATAGCAGCTGTCCCCCGCTTCGAGGCGGGTCGGCTCATAATGGTCGGTATGCAGTTCGACGACACCGGAGAGGACATAGATGAACTCTTCCCCGTCATGCCGGGTCAATTCGGGAAAATCGCGGATATCATGGGCGTTGATGGTCGCGCGCAACGGAATGAACTGCTTGCGCGCCAGATCGGGGCATAGCAGCTCATAGTCATATTGCGGCGACGAATAACGGCTGCCCTGATCGCTGCGCGTGATGCTGCGGCGTCCCGACATGGCGGGAAGGGTGGCGCTGCTGTCGAACAAGGCGGCGAGGTCGACGTTGAGGCCGTCCGCCAGCCGCAGGATCGTTTCATAGCTTGGCGAGAGTTGCGCATTCTCGATTTTCGAAATTGTCGAGGGCGCCAGCCCGCTTCGGTCGCCAAGGCTTTGCAGCGTGTCCCCCGAGCGGCGGCGAAGCTCCCGCACGATCGCCGCGAAACGTTCGGCTTTCTGGGCATATCGTGCGTCCATCGCGGCTTCGTTGCTCGCCATCCAATTTCCTAAACTAAAGATTGTTCGCTGATCCGAGTTTCTAATCAGCCTCTCGATCTTCCGCAATCTGCGCCCAGATCGCGATTTTTGAAGGATTTTTCGATCAGGCGCGGCCTGTCCGATAATTGACTATAGGAAAAATCATTCACTATACGATATTCGGCAGTGGAAGGAGTCGGGATGGCAGCTTTGTTCGAGCAGACGGTCAGAGAAAGCGCTGCTGCTGCGTCCAACGCCCCGGTGTCCGCCATTCTTTCGGCGGAGCATACCGCTGCGCTCTTGCCCTACCGGCAATTGGTGCCGGCATTGCGGCAGGCGGCATCGGACCTGCGCAGCGGCGCGCTGCTGGCGCCGCACCGGCTGACGGTGGCGGGCAATGATGGCGCGGTGATGTGCATGCCGGCGCTCGCCGGCGATATCGGTATCGTCAAGACGATCACCGTTCACCCGGAAAATCGCCATAAGGGGCTGCCGAGCATCCAGGGCGAAGTCGTCATATTCGACGCCGGGACGGGCCGTCGGCTGGCCTGGCTGGATGCGGCAACCGTCACGGCCCGGCGGACCGCGGCCCTGTCACTGCTCGGCATCGAACGCGTCGGACCGGCTAAGACCGATCGCGTTCTGCTGATCGGCACCGGCGCCCAGGCCCATGCCCATGCCGACGCCTTTGCTGAACATCTCGGCATCCGGCATTTCGGCATCGCTGCCCGGGATGTGGACAAGGCACGATCCTTCACGGCCGATCTGACCGCGCGTTTCGCGCATGTCGACGCGCAAGCGATCGACCTGAGCGCGCTCGATCGATCGGCGCTTGCGGGATATGACGTCGTCGTCGCGCTGACGTCGGCGCTCTCTCCGGTCGTTCCCGAGCATGTGCCGGCGGAGACGCTGGTGATCGGGGTCGGCGCCTATCGTCCGGACATGGCCGAGATCCCCGCATCGTTGCTGCACGGGCGCCGGATCATCGTCGATCACCTTCCCGGCGCACGCACCGAAGCCGGCGATCTGATCCGTGCGGGCATCGACTGGGATTCGGTGATCGATTTTGCCGAGCCCGAGCTGCCGGCCAGCGCGGGCAATGGCTGGGTCGTCAAGACCGTCGGCCATGCGAGCTGGGATCTCGCAGCGGCGCGCACGGCCATCGCATCACTGGCGGATTGACCGGGGCCTGAGCCCACAGCGCGCGCCGCCGATCGCGCCGCATATTACAGACCATCGCACGATCGGTCCGTCGCCATCCGACAGCATGGCCGGATCGATCGCGACGCGTGCTGCCCCGCGACCATATGCAAATTTTTTGAGCGTCAGCGGACGGTCATCGACAGCGTTGGCCGGGCGAACCGCATCATATCATAAGATTTTTTGTATTACTCAAAATTTGAGTTGACGTGAATGTTTGAGTTTGTGACTTTGATGCCCAGAGAGATCAAGAATCATCGCCAAGGGGGGTCAAATGAAACCATCAGTCCGGGTCGCGTGCCGTTCCGCCATGGCGGTCATGCTGTGCGGTGCTTCGCACATCGCCATCGCCCAGGAGCAACCGGCCGACGACGGAGAGATCATCGTCACCGCGCGATTGCGGTCTGAATCGCTTCAGGACGTGCCGGCCTCGATCTCGGTCTTCGGTGCCAAGGAAATCGAGAACGCCAAGATCGATCGCCCCGCCGATTTCGTCGCGCTGACGCCCAATGTGACGTTCAATACCGCGCAGGATGCCGGAACGACCTATCTGGTCGTACGCGGCGTGACCCAGGTGCCAAATGGCGAGACGCCCGTCGCAGTCTCGGTCGACGGCGTGCTTCAGACCAGCGCGTTCCAGTTCAACCAGGAACTGTTCGATATCCAGCAGATCGAAGTGCTCAAGGGGCCGCAGGGCGCGCTTTACGGGCGCAACGCCATTGCCGGTGCGATCAACATCACCACCAAGCCGGTCACCAACGAGTATGAAGGCCGCGTGGCGTTCGGTTATGGCAACGGCAATGCGACCCGCGCCGAGGCATCGGTTTCCGGACCGATCGTCAAGGACAAGCTGCTGTTCCGCGCCGCCGTCTCGCATCGTCAGGCGGATGGCTGGATCACCAACACCTTCCTCGACAAGAAGGTCGACGATTTCCGCAATTTCACCGGCGATCTGAAGTTGCTGTTCAAGCCCAGCGACGTGCTGAGCTTCGACCTGCGCGGTCATTATGGCCGCACCACGGGCGGGGCCGCCTATTTCGTGCGATCGAGCAACGCCAATCTGAACGGCACCGTCATTTCCGACGCGCATGGCGTCGCCAACACCGTCATCGCGCCGACCAGCAACAATCTCGGCTATAACCGCCGCACACTGAAGAATATCTCGCTGAAGGCGGAATATGACACGGGCATCGGCATGCTGTCGTCGATCACGTCCTATGACGAGATCGCGATGCTGACGACGTTCGACGGCTATGATTATTCGGACAATCAGAACTGTTTCGAACTGACCGCGCCGCTATCGACGCCCTATCGCTGCGCCGTGCCGCGGATCACATTCGGTGGGCTGGGCGGCGGAACGCCGTTCTTCGTCGCACCGTTCAACACGACGTTCCAAACCTATGGCCAGAAGAATTTCAGCCAGGAAATCCGTTTCACCAGCCCGTCGGACAAGCCGTTCCGCTACATCGTCGGCGCCTATTTCCTGAAGCGCAAGCGCAGCCTGGTCACCGCGACGCAGGAGGACAAGGGTTTCGGCATCATTCCGCAGCTCGATTTCAATCCGGCGACGCCGAACCAGACCCGCGCCTATTTCGAGGAACGCAACGACGACAAGGCCTATGCGGTCTTCGCGCAGGCGAATTACGACGTCACCGATACGATCGAACTGTCGGCGGCCATGCGCTATGATACCGATCACCGCGAACAGACCGATCCGCGCCCGGACATCTACCGGCTCGACGGGCTGGGCCGCCCGATCACCGATCCGCGCACCCGATCGCAGAAGTTCGATTCCTGGCAGCCGAAATTCACCGTCAATTATCGGCCGATGCGGACGCTGTCCTTTTACATGAGCTATGCCAAGGGTTTCCGCTCGGGCGGTTTCAATGCCGCGGGGACCGAGTTCGATCCGTATAGCGGCAGCCGTATCGCCGACCCCATCTTCCGCAAGGAAATCTCCGAGAATTACGAAGCCGGTTTCAAGGCGCAGCCGTTGGGGCGGACGCTCTCGATCAGCGGTGCCGTCTTCCGCACCGAAGCCGACGATCTCCAGGTCTTCAACTTCAACGGCGCGGTCAACGCGCAGATCGTCAACAATATCGACAAGGCGCGGATCACCGGCGCCGAACTCGAGCTTCGGGCCTTGCTGCCCGCCGGTTTCGAACTGGTCGGCGGCGTCGGCTACATCGATTCCGAGATATTGCGCTACGATGCGAGCCCGATCACCGAGGGCAATCAGCTGCCCAACATCACCAAGTTCAAGAGCAACGTCTCGCTACAATATTCGGCCGATCTCGGCGGCGGCCTCGGCCTGCTGGTCCGCGGCGACTGGGAGCATCGCGGCAAGACCTATTTCCACGAAGGCGGCACCGCGATCGGCGTGCCGGTGCGCGATGCGCTCGATCTGTTCAACGGCCAGATCCGCCTCAATCTCGACGGCGGCTGGAGCGCGTCGCTCTGGGGCAAGAACCTGTCGAACAAGAGATATTACGACAAGGTTGTCGTGCCCGACTATAATTTTCAGGCACGTCCACGCAGCTTTGGCATCGACGTCGTCAAGACGTTCTGAGCGCATGCCGGATGTGGAGCATGAACAGTTGAAAGGCCGCAAGACCATGGTGAAGGCAAATGCGTTGGCTCCGACAAGCGATCCGATGATGTCGTTCGGAGAGCTGCTGCGGAACCGCCGCAAGAAGCTGCGCCTCACGCTCAACGAGGTGGCGCTGCAATCGGGCCTGTCGGTATCCTTCATATCGCTCGCCGAACGCGGCAAGGCGACGCCGTCGATCGTGTCGCTGTCGCGGATCGCTCAGGCGCTCGACGTCAATATCAGCTATTTCCTGGCGCCGCCGCAGACCAACAACATCATGCACCGGGCGGCGGAACCGGAATATTATCCGCTCGACTCTCCGGTGACCTACATCCGGCTCAGTGCCGGGCATGCCAATCAGAAGATGGACAGTTTCATCTTCGTCATTCCGCCGGGGCCGATCTTTCCGCGCGTCCACCGCGACGGCGAATCCTTCTATTATGTGCTCGAGGGCGAGCTGCATTTCGAGGTCGGCGACGACGGTTTCGATCTCGGCCCGGGCGACAATCTGCATTTCGACGCGCGCCACAGCTACACGATGCAGAATCGCGGCGAACAGCCGGTGAAGGTCCTCTGGGTCGGCACGCCCGTGCTGTTCCCGCCCGGCGAGGATGCGGAGACCCCTGCGTGAAAGTGTTTCCCGCGATCCTGGCCGAGGATGGCGATGCGGATGCGGCCGATCATGGCACAGCGCGTTGCCGCACCATCATATCGAGCTTCGCTGCCGGGCTCCGCATCCCCGAGACCGGATTCAGCACCCATGACGTGACCGAGATATCGCTGATCCTGTCGGGCGTGTTCGATCTCGAAAGCGGCGGCCAGAGCGCGCGGCTGAGCGCGGGCGATCTCGTCATCGTCCCGCCCGGCGAACCGCATTTCTTCCATGTTCGTGCCGACACACGGATCTTCACTTTGACCATCGGCGACGCCTGACCGGCGCGTCCGCAAGTTCGGGAGTTTTACCATGCGCGTGGCCACCGACGTTGGAGGCACTTTCACCGACCTCGTCTGCTATGACGTCGATCCGTCGAGCGGACGCGTGGTGGGGCTCCGGACCGCCAAGACCGACACGACCTATCCCCAGTTCGACCAGGGGGTGATGAACGCGATCGCCAAGGCGGGACTGGACCCGGCCGGTTTCGATTTCTTCGCGCATGGCACGACGGTGGTCATCAACGCGCTGCTGTCGCGCAAGGGATCGAAGACCGCGCTGATCACCACCAAGGGGTTCCGCGACGTGCTCGAAATCGCGCGCGGCAACCGCCCCGACCTGTTCAACCTGGCGTTCCAGAAGCCCGAACCCTTTGTGCCGCGCTATCTGCGCCGTGAAGTCGACGAACGCAGCACCTATCAGGGCAATGTGACGACGCGCCTCGATCCCACCGGGCTCGACGCGATCCTGGACGATTTCCGCAAGGAAGGGGTGGAGGCCATCGCGCTGTGTTTCCTCCATGCCTATGTCTCGCCCGAAAACGAGGTCATCGCGCGCGATTATATCCGCGCCGCCTGGCCCGAAGTGTCGGTGATCGCGTCGCATGAGATCTCACGCGAGTGGCGCGAATATGAACGGACGTCGACAGCGGTGCTGACCGCCTATGTCCACCCCGCCGCCAAGCGCTATCTCGAAACGCTCGGGCGCAGCTTGGGCGAAGCGGGCTATCCCCATCCGCCCTATATCATGCAGTCGAACGGCGGCATCGACACCGTCCAGGGTGCGGTGCGCAATCCGATCGCCATGGTGGAATCGGGCCCGGCCAGCGGCGTGCTCGGCGCGGCGGCGCTTGGCCGGCTGCTCAGCGAAAACAGGATCATCGCGCTCGATATCGGCGGCACCACCGCGAAATGCTCGCTGATCGAGAATGCACAGACACGGATCACCACCGAATATCGGATCGAATGGACCCGCACCAATCCGGGCTACCCCATCCGCACGCCGGTGATCGAGATCGTCGAGATCGGCAATGGCGGTGGATCGATCGCCGGCATCGACAAGGGCGGACGGCTTTATGTGGGGCCGGAGAGCGCCGGCGCTTCGCCGGGGCCGGCGGCCTATGGACGCGGCGGCACGCGCCCGACCACGACCGACGCCAATCTCGTCACCGGCCGGATCAACCCCGCCAATTTCCTGGGTGGAGAGATCGAACCCGACATGGTGAATGTGAAGCAGGCCTTCGCACCGCTGGTCGAGGCGCTGGGCGGCGACATTGCCGAAGTGGCACGCGGCATCATCCGGATCGCCAATGCCAATATGGTCAATGCGCTCAAGCTGGTCTCGCTCAACAAGGGCTATGATCCGCGCGAGTTCACCTTGGTCGCTTATGGCGGCGGCGGCGCGATGCACGCGGTGATGCTCGCCGAAGAGCTGCAGATTCCCAAGGTGATCATCCCCACCAACTCGTCGGTCTTTTCGGCCTGGGGCATGTTGATGACCGATATGCGGCGCGATTTCGTGCAAACGCAGGTCGTGCCGCTCGCCGTCCAGAATAGCGAGCGGATCGAGACGCTGTTCGTCGAGATGGCCGACGCGGCGAAGGCCAGCTTCGCGGCGGAAGCGAACGCGGGCAAGCTGCCGCTGCGGCTGCAGCGTTTCGCGGACATGCGCTATCTCGGCCAGGAGCATACGGTGAAGGTGGAGCTTCCCGATATCGCCTTCGACAGCGCGACGGTGGCGGAAGCGGCGGAACGCTTCCACGCCACCCATGCGCGGGAATATACCTTCCGCCTCGACCTGCCCGTCGAGATCGTCAATTTCCATCTCGTCGCGCTGGGCGATGTGCCCAAGCACGAACCCGAGAAACTGACCGCCACCGGCAAGGTGCCCCAGGCCGCGATCGTCAGCCGGCGCACCGTCGATTTCGACGAGCATGGCGTCCATGACGCAGACATCTACGATCGCGATCAACTCGAACCGGGCATGGCGTTCACCGGCCCGTGCATCGTCGAGGAAGCCGCGGCGACATTGGTCGTCACGCCCGGCCGCCGCGTCGTCGTCGACGATTATGGCAACCTCCATGTCCATCTGAACGGATGAAGGGTCTTCCCATGAAAACCGATCCCTATACGCTCGAGATCATCAAGAGCGCGCTGGTCGCCATCGGCGACGAGATGTTCCTCACCATGGCGCGGACCAGCATGAGCCCGATTATCTACGAGGCGCTCGATTTCTCCGTCGGCATCACCGATGCGAAGGGCGAGTTGATCGCGCAGGGGCAGGGCACCACCGTCCTGCTCGCGATGATCGACAGCTTCGTCCGCGATATCCTCGAAAAATTCGGCGAGGGCCGGATCTGCGACGGCGACGTGTTCATCGGCAACGATCCCTATCGCGGCGGCGGCACCCATCTTTCCGATTTCGGCATCGCCACGCCGATCTTCCATGACGGCGTTCTGGTCGCCTTTGCGGTGAACAAGGCGCATTGGCTGGATGTCGGCGGCGCGGTGCCGGGCAGTTTCTCGACCAATGCCACCGAGATCTTCCAGGAAGGCATCCAGATGCCGATCTGCAAGATCATCGAGGGCGGCACGCTGCGCCAGGACATTTTCGACATCATCATGGCCAATATCCGCCTGCCGCAGGAAAGCGCGGGCGACATGTGGGCGGGCGTCGCGGCGAACGGCGTCGCCGAGCGCCGCGTGCGCGAACTGTTCGACAAATACGGGCATGACGCGGTGCTCGCCGCGAAGGAGGAATTGCTCGATTATGGCGAGACGATGGCGAAGCACGAGCTTGCCGGCCTGATGAAGGGGGAGTTCTTCGCCGAGGATCTGATCGACGACGACGGGCTGAGCGATACCCCGCTCAAGGTGATGGTGAAGGTGACGATCACCGACGACAAGTTCGTCGCCGATTTCACGGGCAGCGCGCCGCAAACCTTGGGGCCGATCAACAATTCGCGCACCGGCCTGACCTCGGCGGTCCGCCTGATCTTCAAGGCGATCACCAATCCCCAGATTCCGGCGAACAGCGGATCCTTCCGTCCGATCGAGATCATCTGCCCCGACCGGACGGTCTTCACTGCGGAGCGGCCGGCGCCGGTATCGACCTATTGGGAAACGCTGATGTACGGCGTCGATCTGATCTGGCGCGCGCTGGCGCCGCATGTGACCGAGCGGCTGGGGGCGGGGCATATGCTGTCGGTCTGCTCGGTGGTGTTCGCCGGCACCCATGCGGATACCGGCAAGAGCACGATCCTGGTGCAGCCGCTGGTCGGCGGCTGGGGCGGCAGCGAGGAGAAGGACGGCGAGTCCGGCCAGTTCGCGGCCGCCGATGGCGAAACCTATAATGTGCCGATCGAGATCACCGAGGCCCGCTATGGTGTGCAGGTCGATCAATATGCCTTCCACAACGAGGATGGCGGCCATGGCGAATTTCGCGGCGGCAAGGGCGTCGTGCTCGATTATCGCATGCGGACCGACGATTTCGTCGCGACCGGCAGTTTCGGACGCTTCAAATTTCCGCCCTGGGGCATGGCCGGCGGGCTCGACGGATCGCCCAACCATCTCGACATCATCCGCGCCGACGGGACGCGCGAGGTCCATGGCAAGGTGACCGGCACGAGGCTGGCCAAGGGCGATGTGGTGCGCATGGTGACCGCGACCGGCGGGGGCTGGGGCGATCCGAAGAAGCGCTCCAAGGCCGCATTGGCGGAGGATCTGCGCAACGGCTTCCTGACCCAGGAGCAGATCGATCTTCATTATGGCGGCCTGACCGGCTGAACGGAGCGCGCGTGACTCTCATCCTCAACAACTGCACCGTCTTTGACGGTGTGGACGATGGCCTGCTGCCCGGTCGCAGCCTGGTGATCCGCGACGGGCGGATCGCCGAGATCCATGATCGGGCACAGCATGCCGAGGCGGCGACCGTAATCGATCTGGGCGGCAGAACGGTCATGCCCGGGCTGATCGACGCGCATTTCCATGCCTATGCGGCAGAGGTGAATATCGGCGCTCTCGATCGCATGCGGCCGGGGTTGCGGGCGCTCTATGCACGACGCGCACTCGAAGAGGCGCTTCAACGCGGCTTCACCTCGGTCCGCGATGCGGCCGGCGGCGATATCGCGCTGGCCATCGGCATCGAGCGCGGGCTGATCCAGGGGCCGCGCTTCTTCTATTCCGGCCTCGCGCTCAGCCAGACGGGCGGGCATGGCGACATGCGCGGCTCGGGGCTCGAATGCGGCTGTGCCTATTGCGGATCGCTGACCGTGCTCGCCGATGGCGTCGACGAAGTGCGCAAGGCGGCCCGCGAACAGCTTCGCCTGGGCGCGACGCAAGTGAAGCTGTTCCTCTCCGGCGGAGTGGCGTCGCCCTCCGACCCCTATTGGATGGCGCAATATTGCGACGAGGAGATCGCCGCCGCCGTTCACGAGGCGCGCACGCGGCGCAGCTATGTGATGGCGCATGCTCATACCTCGGACGCGGCGATGCGCTGCATCCGATCCGGCGTGCGCTCGATCGAGCATGCGACGTTGATCGATGGCGAGACGGCGGATGCCATCGCCGCGGCCGATGACGTCTATGTCGTGCCGACGCTGATCACCTTGCGCGCGCTTGTCGAGGACGGCGCGGCGCTCGGCCTCTCTCCGGTCAGTCTTGCCAAGACGATCGAGGTCGAGCGGCATGCACTGCGATCGCTCGACCTGCTGTATCGCGGCAAGGCGCGCATCGGCTTCGGCACCGATCTGCTCGGGCCGTTGATGGTACAGCAATCGGCGGAGTTCCGGCTGCGGCGGGAGGTGATGCCGGCTGTCGACATCCTGCGTTCGGCGACGTCGATCAATGCGGCGCTGATCAACATGGCGGACGAGCTCGGCGCGATCCGGCCCGGCTTCCTGGCCGATCTGATCGTCGTCGACGGCGATCCATTGACCGATATCGAGCTACTCGCGCGTCCCGAGGCATTGATGATGGTGATGAAGGGCGGGGTCGTGCAGAAAAACGCCTTGCCGGCATGAACGAGGATCCGGCCGATGGTTCCCGCGTTCGCATCGTTACCGCGCTCGGCGAAATGGTGCTGGGTATCGACACGCATCGGGCGCCGGCGACGGCGGCCTATTTCCTCGACGACGTCGCTTCCGGCCGTTTCGACGGCTCCAGCTTCTATCGCATCGCGACGGGCGCCAATCGCGACGAGGATCAGTCGGTGACGATCGAGGTGATCCAGGGCGGCGACCCGCAACCGGCGACGGCCCCACCGCCCAGCTTGCGCCATGAATCGACCGCCAGCACGGGCCTTCGGCATCGGCGCGGGACCATTTCGCTCGCCCGCTTCGAGCCCGGCGCCGTCTATCACAGCTTCTTCATCTGCGGGCGCGACGAACCCTCACTCGACTTTGGTGGCGCGCGGCAGCCGGATGGACAGGGTTTTCCCGCATTCGGCGGGATCATAGTGGGCTTCGACGTGCTCGACCGTCTGTTCGATGCTGCCGGGCCGCGCGAACGGCTCGCGCGCGAAATTCCGATCGAGCGGATCGTGCTCTTATGAGTGCGATCCCCTATATCGATGCCGTGTCGGTCGATCGTTTGCTGGATTATCCGGCGCTGATCGAGGCGCTGCGCGCGGCCTTTGTCGATCCGCCGATCACGGCGGAGCGCATCTCGATCGGCTATGGCGCGTCGGGTGACCGGCATTTGCTGGTGATGCCCGCGATCAATCCGGACGGGCTGGTCGGCGTGAAGCTGGTGAGCGTGCACCCCGCACTCGCCGCGCGGCCGGGTGGTGCGGTGCGGGCGCTCTATGTCGCGATCGATGCGGCGACCGGCGAACCACGGGCGCTCATCGACGGCGCGGCGCTCACCGAACGCCGCACGGCCGCCGCGTCGGTGTTGGCCGCCCAGGCGCTTGCCCGATCCGATGCGTCGACATTGCTGATCGTCGGCACCGGCCAGATCGCCCATGCGCTGTGCCGCTGCTATCGGGAAACGCTGCGGCCGGCACGTATCATGATCTGGGGGCGCCGTGCCGAGGCGGCCGAGGCGATGGTTGCCCGGCTGGGCGCTGAGGGGATCCGCGCGACGGCGGTGCACGATCTCGGCGCCGCGGTGCGCAGCGCCGATATCGTCAGCGTCGCGACATTGTCGAAAGCGCCGCTGATCCATAGCGCGGATGTCCGTCCCGGTACGCATGTCGATCTGGTCGGCGGGTTCACGCCGGTGATGCGCGAAGCCGATGATGCGCTGATGGCGCGCGCGCGCATCGTGATCGACGGTCCCGGCGCGCTGGCGACGGCGGGCGACCTGACCCAGCCGATCGCCGCGGGGATCGTACGGGCCGCCGATACCAACCTGCTGGCCGACATACTTGCCCGCCGCGTGGCCGGGCGCGGATGGCCCGACGATGTCACGCTCTTCAAGTCGGTCGGTGTCGCGCTCGAGGATCTTGCCGCCGCCGAACTGCTGCTTGCGCAACCGTCACGCGCTTGAGCGCGTCAGGCCGCAGCGTCGCGGGCCATGTCGAGAGCGACGTCGACGATCATGTCCTCCTGACCACCGACCATCCGCCGGCGACCGAGCTCGACCAGGATCGCACGGGTATCGACGCCGTGATCCCGCGACGCCTTTTCCGCGTGGCGCAGGAAGCTCGAATAGACGCCGGCATAGCCGAGGCTGAGCGTCTCGCGGTCGACGCGGACGGGGCGGTCCTGCAACGGGCGGACAAGATCCTCGGCGGCGTCCATCAGCTTGAACAGGTCGCAGCCATGCTGCCAGCCCTTGCGGTCGGCGGCGGCGATGAACACCTCGAGCGGCGCATTGCCCGCGCCCGCGCCCATGCCGGCCAGGCTGGCATCGACGCGGATCGCGCCGGCCTGGACCGCGACCATCGAATTGGCGACGCCCAGCGAGAGATTGTGGTGGGCGTGCACGCCGCGCTCGGTCTCGGGCTTGAGCACACGGTCATAGGCTTCCAGCCGTGCGCGATAGCCGTCCATGTCGAGCGCGCCGCCGCTGTCGGTCACATAGACGCAGGTCGCGCCATAGCTTTCCATCAGCTTGGCTTGTCCCGCGAGCGCTTCGGGCTCGATCATATGGCTCATCATCAGGAAGCCGATCGTGTCCATGCCCAGGTCGCGCGCCGCCGCGATATGCTGTTTCGCGACATCGGCCTCGGTGCAATGCGTCGCGATGCGGACCGAACGCACGCCCAGGTCATAGGCCTGTTTCAGGTCGTGGACGGTGCCGATGCCGGGCAGCAACAGGGTGGTGACGACGCTCTTCTCGACGGCGTCGGCGACCGCCTCGATCCATTCCCAGTCGGTATGCGCGCCGAAGCCGTAGTTGAAGCTGGAACCGTTGATGCCGTCGCCATGCGCGATCTCGATCGCATCGACACCCGCTTCGTCGAGCGCGCGGGCGATGGCACGGACATGATCGAGCCCGTAGCGATGCCGGATCGCGTGCATGCCGTCGCGCAGCGTCACGTCCTGGATATAGAGCTTCGTCTGGGTGGGGTCGAAAACCATCATGCGGCCTCCTTCATCATGCGGCGGCGAGCGATCTTCTCCGCGGTCGCCAGCCCGGCGGAGGTCATGATGTCGAGATTGCCGGCATAGGCAGGCAAGTAATGCGCGGCCCCTTCGACTTCGAGGAAGACGGTGGTCTTGATGCCTTCGAAGCTGCCGAGCCCCGGAATGGCGACGGGATTGTTCGATCCGAACCGCTCGAACTGGACCTTCTGCTTCAACCGATAGCCGGGCACATAGGCGTTGACCCTGGCGACCATCGCCTCGACCGCCGCCGCGATCTCGGCCTCGTCCGCGCCGGACGACAAGGTGAACACCGTGTCGCGCATGATCATCGGCGGCTCGGCCGGATTGAGCACGATGATCGCCTTGCCGCGTGCGGCGCCGCCGACCTGCTCGATCCCGCGCGACGTGGTCTCGGTGAATTCGTCGATATTGGCGCGCGTGCCGGGGCCGGCGCTTTTCGACGAGATCGACGCGACGATCTCGGCATAATGCACCGTCGCCACCGACGATACGGCGGCGACGATCGGGATGGTCGCCTGGCCGCCGCACGTCACCATGTTGACGTTCTCGGCGTCGAGGTGATCGTCGCCATTGACGACGGGGATCACATAGGGGCCGATCGCGGCCGGAGTCAGGTCGACCATCACCTTGCCTGCGCCGGTCACGACGTCGCTATGATGCTTGTGCGCGCCGGCAGACGTCGCGTCGAACACGACGCCGATCTCCGGCCAGACGGGCAGACGCTGCAATCCTTCAATGCCCTCCGCCGTGGTCGCGACGCCCATCCGCTCGGCGCGCGCCAGCCCGTCGGACGCGGGGTCGATCCCCACCATCGCGCCGACCTCCAGCACCTCGGAGGTGCGCATGATCTTGATCATCAGGTCGGTGCCGATATTGCCCGATCCGATGATCGCGGCCTTCATCTTGGTCATCGTCATGCTCCTTCGAATGTGAAGCCGGCCTCACCCAGGCCGCCGATCTTCGCGACGACATGGTCGCCGCGATTGAGCGCGACCATCGGGCCGAGTGCGCCGGTCAGCAGAATGTCTCCGGCCTTCAGGCCCTCGCCCATCGCGGACAATGTCCGCGCCAGCCACGCTGCGGCGTTGAGCGGATGGCCGAGACACGCGGCACCCGCGCCGAGCGATGCGACCGCGCCGTTCACTTCGAGCGCCATGCCGCATGTGTAGAGATCGAGCCCGTCAAGCGCGCGGCGATCCTTGCCCAGCACGAAAAATGCCGATGATCCGTTGTCGGCCACCGTATCGGCGAATGTGATCTTCCAGTCGGCGATGCGGCTGTCGACGATCTCGATCGCGGCCACCGCATGGTCGGTCGCGGCCGCGATATCGGCGACCGTCGCATCGGGATTGTCGAGATCGCGCGCCAGGATCAGTGCGATTTCTGCTTCCGCCTTGGGCTGGAGCACGGCCGCAGCGGGCAGGATTCCGCCATCGGCGATCTGCATATCGTCGAACAGCACGCCGTAATCGGGCTGTTCGACACCCAGCTGCGCCTGCACCGCCTTGGCGGTCAGGCCGATCTTGCGTCCGACGATGCGACGGCCGGCATCCTGCCAGAACCGCGTATTGATCGTCTGGACGGCATAGGCGCCGCCGGCATCGGTTGGCTCCAACCCGTCGCGCAGCGGCGGTACCGGGCCCGCGGCATAGGCCTCGCGAAGCCGTGCGGCGAGTTGTTCATAGGTGACGGGGTGTTCCATGGTCGGCGTCTCTCCTGTGCCCCTTATGTATCGCGCTGCTTCGGTATCGGGCAATTTACGCAGGCGATTTCTGCTCATATGGTGAGCGGATGAAGGAAAAGGCCCTCACCCATGCCGGCACCGGCGCGCTCGACAAGGGGCTCGATCTGTTGCGGGCGGTGATCGGTGACGATGGCCGCACGCCCGCCGCGACGCTCGCCGCCGCATTCGGCCTGCCGGGCTCGACGGCGCGGCGGCTGCTCGCGGCGCTCGAGCGTCAGGGGCTGATCGCGCGCGTCGCAAAGGGCCGCTATGCCGCGGGCGGGCGCTTCCTCGATCTCGCCCAATCGATCGATCCCCATGCGACGCTGACGCGCGTGGCGCGGCCCTATCTGCGCCGGTTGGCCGCGGCCAATGGCGCGACCGCGCATCTCGGCATCTTCGACGATTTCATGGTGACCTATCTGGTCAAGGAGAGCCCGAAGCCCGCCGGACTGTTCACGCGCGAACTCGGCCAGCTCGAAGCCTATTGCACCGGGGTCGGCAAGGTCCTGCTCGCACATCTCGATGCCGACGAGCTTGCCAGTTTCCTGGCGGGCAGTTTCGTGAGGCTGACCCCGCAGACGATCACCGACCCGCACGCCCTGAAGATCGAGATCGAACGCATCGCCGAGCGCGGCTATGCCATCGACGATCGGGAAATGGCCGAAGACATATTCTGCGTCGCCGTTCCCATCATCGACCGGCGCGCGCGGGCGGTGGCCGCCATATCGCTGTCGGCGACGCCCGAACGGATCGGCCCGGACCGGGTTGACGACCTTGCCAGGGATCTGGCCGCCTGCGCGGCGGACATTGCCGCGCGCGCCGGCCTCGCCTGACGCTCTAAGCCGCGGCTTCGAGGCATTCCTCGAGGTTCAGGAAGCGTGCCGCATTCTTGCCCATCAGCTTGGCGCGCAGATTGGCGTCCAGCCCCTGGTCTTCGCGGATCATCTGGCCGACCACCTGCTCGCCGAGCGGAAAGGGATAATCGGAGCCGAGCACCACGCGATCCTCGCCCATCACCTTGATCAGCATCGCCAGCGCATCCTCGTTGAAGACGGCGGAATCGACGTAGAAGCGGTCGGTGTAGGATGACGGCACATTGGGGCAATCGACGCGGACGATGTCGCGGTTGCGCCAGGCATTGTCGACGCGGCCGAGCAGAAAGGCAAAGCTGCCGCCGCCATGCGCGAAGCACAGCCGCAGCGAGCGCGGCAGCTTTTCGAAGGCGCCCGACAGGATCAGCGACAGGATCGACAATTGCGTCTCTGCGGGCATGCCGACCAGCCACGACATCATATATTTGGGCATGCGCTGCTGTGCCATCATGTCCCAGGGATGGATCAGCACCGCCGCGCCGACATCGGCGCAATGGTGGAGGAAGGTGATGATCCCGGCATCGTCGAGATTGCGGTCGCCGACATGGTTGCCGATCTGCACGCCGATATGCCCCTCGGCCATCGCGATATCGAGTTCGGCGCAGGCGGCGTCGATATCCTGCAGCGGCACCTGGCACAAAGATTTGAGGCGGACCGGATCATGCGCGCAGATCTCGCGCGCTGCGCTGTTGAACAGCCGGGCGACTTCGCGGGCCTGCTCGGCCGGACGGCCATAAGCGAAGAGCAAGGGCGTCGCGGACATCACCTGGACGTCGATGCCATGTTCATCCATCGCCGCGATCCGGCGTTCGCCGCTCCAGCAATCGTCGAGCACCGGGCGGAATTCCTTCTTGCCCAGCATCAGCATCGCCTTGCCCGGGCCGAGCTGTTTCATCCAGGGCCAGTCGGGCGTGCCGAAGCGCGCCTCCAGGTCTGGCCATTGCTCGGGCAGGAAATGACTGTGGATATCGACCGAAAATGACATGATCTTGTCTTACGCCTTACCGGGGTGGACAGTGCCGCAACCGCGGCAGGTTCTGAGCGCTTCGCTCGCGTAGAATTGCGCGAAGAGCGGCGGCAGATCGGTGACGATGCTTTTCAGCTGCACCTCGACACGGTGGACGATCTCGCCGCACGTGTCGCAATACCATTGGAAGGCGTCGATCATGCCGATCGGGCGCTGGCGCTCGATGACGAGGCCGATGCTGCCCGGGACGGGGCGCTGCGGCGAATGCGGCACGCCCGGCGGCAGCAGGAAGATGTCGCCTTCGCGGATCGGCAGATCCTCGGGCTTGCCATCCTTCCAGAGGCGCAGGTTCATGTCGCCTTCGATCTGGTAGAAAAACTCCTCGCAGGGATCGACATGATAGTCGGTGCGCGCATTGGGGCCGCCGACGATCGTCACGATCAGGTCGCTGTCCTGCCAGATCTGCGCATTGCCGACCGGCGGCTTGAGCAGGTCGCGATGCTCCTCGATCCATTTGTGGAAATTGAAAGGGAGGCCGTATGTCAGCATCTCAGTTCGCCTCGTTGCCGTCTTGCCCGCGCGCCTGTGGTGCATGGGCGGTTGCCTTGATCTCGATCAGGAGATGGGGGTGGGGAAGCTGGTGCACCGCCACCGTCGTGCGGGTGGGGCCGTCGGTGCCGAAATATTCGGCATAGACCGTATTGAATCCGCTGAAGTCGTTCATGTTCACCAGGAACACCCCGAGATCGACGATATCCGAAAGTCCCGCGCCCGCATCCGCCAATATGTCGGCGATGTTGCCGATGACCGCGCGGGTCTGCGCCGCGATGTCGAGCGTCGTCGCGCCGAACGCATCGGCTTCGGCGCCGGCGATGCTGTTGTCCGCACGGCGCGCGCTGGTGCCCGAGACGAAGATGAAATCGCCCGCGCGGCGATAATGCGGAAAGGCGCCGCGCGGAACGGCCTTGCTGGGGATCACGCGGCCCCCATTCTTGTCCTCGGCGCTCATGCGATGGCCCCGACGACGCGGAATTCGACCTGGCCCAGCTGCCCGGCATCGAGCGCGACCCTTATGCCCGGCTTCAGCGCTTCCGCCGAAGTGGCGGCGCCGCAAAGCACGATCCAGCCAGCCTCCAGCGTCACGCCCGATGCGGCGGTCAGTCGCGCGGCTTCGACCAGCGACTGGACGGGATCGCCGAGGATCGCTTCGGTCGATCCGGACTGGACCGCCTGTCCGTCGAAACTCAGCGTCATGCCGATATCGGACAGGTCGTCGAACGGCGCCTGCCATGGGCCGATGACGAAGGCCGAGGACGAGGAATTGTCGGCGACGACATCGGTCAGCGCGAAGCGGAAATCGGCATAGCGGCTGTCGATGATCTCGATCGCGGGCGCGATCTCGCCGATCGCGGCACGGGCCTCGGCCAATGTCACGCTTCCGGACAGCGGCGCCTTCAGCCGGAACGCGATTTCGGGCTCTGAGCGGGGATGGACGAAGCGGGCGATGTCGAGTTCGCCGCCATCGGCGATCTCCATCGCGTCGGTGAGGCGACCCCAGATGAGGTCGGATACGCCCATCTGCGCCATCTTCGCGCGGCTGGTGAAGCCCATCTTCATGCCGACCAGCTTTTCGCCGCGCGCGATGCGGCGATCGATCAGGCGCTGCTGGACGACATAGGCATCCGCCAGCGAAAAATCCGGATGCTCGGCGGTGATCTGCCCCGTCGAACGCGCGGTGCGTGCTGCGGTATCGAGCCGTTCGGCGATGAGATCCAGATCGGGCATGGACGTGCTCACAATTTGATGCAGATGTTCATGGGTTCGGAATAGAAGGCCAGCGAATGTTCGCCGCCCTCGCGGCCGATGCCCGACAGCTTCACCCCGCCGAACGGCGTGCGGAGGTCGCGCAGGAACCAGTCATTGACCCAGACCACGCCGGTTTCCATGCGCGCCGCGACGCGGTGCGCGCGGCCGACGTCGCGCGTCCAGATCGCGGCGGCCAGGCCGTAGCGCGAGTCATTGGCCATCGCGACCACCGCATCCTCGTCATCGAAGGGGGCGATGTGGCAGATGGGGCCGAAAATCTCCTCGCGCACGCAGCGCGCGGTTTCGGGCAGGCCGGTCAGAATCGTCGGTTCGACGAAGAAGCCTTTGGCGATGTCGCCACCCACCGCAGGCACGCCGCCGCCTGCCGCCACCGTCGCACCCTCTTCGACCGCAAGCCGGTAATAGCCGAGCACCTTGTCGCGATGCTGGGCGGAGATCAGCGGCCCCATATCGGCACCGTCGAACGGATCGCCGACCTTCAGCGCCTTTGCCCGCGCCGCGAGTTCGGCGACGAAGCGATCGAAGATCGGGCGCTCGACATAGACGCGCTCGGAACACAGGCAGACCTGCCCGCAATTGGAGAAGACCGAGCGCATCGTGCCCGCGATCGCCGCGTCGAAATCGGCATCGGCGAAGACGATCGCGGCGTTCTTGCCGCCCAGTTCGAACGAGAGCGGCTTCACCCCGTCGGCGGCGCCGCGCATGATCGTGGAGCCGGTGGCGGATTCGCCGGTGAAGGTGATCGCGTCGATATCGGGATGGCCGACCAGCCATTCGCCGGTCGATCCACCACCAAAGCCGTGGACGAGATTGAACACGCCGGCGGGCAGGCCGACCTGGTCCATCACTTCGGCGAGCAGGGTCGCGGTCGAGGGGGTTTCTTCCGACGGCTTGGCGACGATGGTGTTGCCGCACGCCAGCGCGGGCGCCACTTTCCAGGTGAGCAGCAGCAAAGGCAGGTTCCAGGGGGAAACCACCGCGACCACGCCCAGCGGGCGGGCGATGCTGTAATTGATCGCGCCACGGCCGTCGGGCGTATCGCTCTGGAAGCTGGTCATGGCGCGTGCCTGGGCGAGTGCCGCGAAGCTGCGGAAATTGGCGGCGCCGCGCGGAATATCGATCGTCGTCGCCTGAAGCAGCGACTTGCCGGTGTCGGCGATCTCGGCGGCGACGAATTCGTCGAACCGCGCTTCGATCGCGTCGGCGATCGCAACGAGCATCGCGGTGCGCGCCGCCAGCGTCATCCGCGCCCATGGTCCTTTCAGCGCGCGTTTCGCCGCCGCGACCGCCGCATCGACCGCCGCCTTGTCCGCCAGGGCGACGTTTCCGATCGCCTGGCCGGTCACGGGATCGATCACCGGAAAGGTCGTTTCCGATCCGACGAACGCGCCATCAATGTAATTGGGAAGCGTGCGATCGGCGAACGGATAGGGACTTTTCGTCATTCTTTTTCCAACGATCGGCTACGAGAACGGGCCAAAACTATGGATTGTTTTTATAATGCGAAAATAATATTTTGAGGGCGTTGTATAACTTTAATGTGATAGGAAGACGATGGCTGGGGAGGCGACGCCACAGGTCGTGGAGAACCGGCTGCTTGCGCGGCTGAAGCTGCGGCAGTTGAAATTGCTGATCACCGTCGGCGAGCAGCGCAACATCCTGCGCGCCGCCACATTGCTCAACGTCGCCCAGCCCGCGGCGACCAAGATGATCCGCGATCTCGAAGCGACGCTCGGCATGCAATTGTTCGAACGCTCGTCGCGCGGCGTGACCCCGACGCTTTATGGCGACGTCATCATCCGCCACGCCAAGCTGATCCTGGCACAGGTCCGCCATGCCAGCGAGGAACTGCTGTCGCTGCGCGAGGGCACGACGGGCAAGATCGCGGTCGGCACCTTGCTGGCGGCGGCGCCGAGCCTGTTGCCGCGCAGCATCGTCGCGCTGAAGCGCGAGCGGCCCGGGATCACCGTGTCGGTGGTCGAAGGCACCAACGACAAGCTGATGCCGATGCTGCGCGTCGGCGATCTCGATCTCGTCGTCGGTCGACTGCCCGAATATCGCGAGCGCGAGGGCCTGGTTCAGGAGATACTCTATGACGAACCGGTTTCGATCGTGGTGCGCAAGGGGCATCCGCTGACCAAGCTGTCGGTGGTCAGATTGTCCGACCTCCAGGCACAGGACTGGATCATGCCGCCGCCCGAAACCTCGCTGCGCCGGCAGCTTGAGGAATGTTTCCGCAAGGCCAAGCTCGAGCTTCCCGTCCGCGCGGTGGAATCGGTATCGATCCTGGCCAATTACACGATCCTGCGTGAGACCGACATGGTCGCGGCCGTGCCCTATCAGGTCGCGGATTCGCAGCTCGATCTCGTGCGGCTGCCGGTCAATCTCGATATTGGCTATGGTGCGATCGGCGTGACGCTGAGGGAGGGTGTCGACCGGTCGCCGGCGACCAACTATTTCGTCGCGGTGCTCAAGCGCATCGCCGAGGAGTCGGTCGCCGACCATGCGCTGGCGTGACGCCTGCGTTTGGAGTTTGATCCACTGCCTCGAAACACCAACCATCGTGTCATTCCCGCGCACGCGGGAATCCAGCTTCTTCTTCTTTCTGATGCACCACGGAATAGCTGGATTCCCGCGTTCGCGGGAATGACAAGATGAGTTAATCGAGCTGGATCAGACTCTAGGTGACGGCCTCGACCGCGGCGAAGGCCGGATCGCTCCATGCACCGGTCGTCATGATGTCGTGCAGGATCTCCACCGCATCCCAGATATCGACATAGCGCAGATAGAGCGGCGAGAAGCCGAAGCGGATCGATGAAGGCGCCCGGAAATCGCCGATCACGCCGCGGCTGATCAGCGCCTTCATGATCGGATAACCGCTGGGATGTTCGTAGGCGATATGCCCGCCGCGCGCATCCGGGTCGGCGGGGCTGCCGAGCGTGAAGCCCGCATCGCCCAGCCGCACCGCGACCAGTTGCTGGAACAATGCGCCGAGTGCGCGCGATTTGGTGCGGCCGCGTTCCAGCCCGGCGCGTTCGGCGATATCGATCCCGGCTTCGGCGGCGACCATGCTCAAAATGGGCTGGGTGCCGGTGAGCATCCGGCCGATGCCGGCGGCGGGCGCATAGTCGCGGTCGAAGGCGAAGGGTGCGCCATGCCCCCACCAGCCGGTCAGCGGCTGGACGAGATCGGCGTGATGGCGCTTGGCGGCGAACAGGAAAGCGGGGCTGCCGGGCCCGCCGTTCAGATATTTATAAGTGCAGCCGACCGCGAGGTCGGCGTTGCAGCCATTGAGATCGACGGGGATCGCGCCCGCGCTGTGGCACAGATCCCAGACGGCGAGCGCGCCGGCGGCGTGTGCCTGCGCCGTGATCGTGGTCATGTCGAGGATATGGCCGGTCTTGTAATGGGTCTGGGTCAGCACGACCGCGGCGACGTCATCCCCGATCGCGGCGGCGATCTCGTCCTTTTCGGCGAAGCGGATGACATGGCCCTGGCCGAGCGTGGCGATCAGGCCCTGGACGACATAATTGTCGGTCGGGAAATTGCTGCCCTCCATCACGATCACGCGACGGTCGGGCCGCATCGCGAGCGCGGTGGCGACGATCCGGAACAGGTTGATGCTGGTGCCGTCGGTCATCACGACCTCGCCTGCATTGGCACCGATCAGCCCTGCTATCCGGTCGCCCAGCCGATAGGGCAGCTGGAACCAGCCCGAGCGATTCCAGCTGGTGATCAGCCGCCGGCTCCATTCCTCGTTCGCCGATTCGGCGACGCGCACCAGCGCCGCGCTGGGGCTCGGCCCGAGCGAGTTGCCGTTGAGATAGATGGTGGCTTCGGGCAGCGTGAACTCGCCGATGAAGCCGGCAAGCGGATCGGCCGCATCGTGCGCGAGCGCGGCGTCGCGCGAAAGGTCGGAGGGAAGGGGCGCCATAAGGGTCAGGCCGGCCTGGGCTTGAAGGTGGCGGTGCCCACCCAGCCGCGCTCGGAAACGTCCATCATCACGCCCTCGGGACCGGTCATCTTATATTCGGCATTGTCCTTGGCGGGGTTCATGCCGAGTCCCTGCGCGATATTGACGTCGTGACGCGGCGCAAAGCCGGAATTCTCGAACCGGTCGACGATCTCCTCGATATCCTCGCACTGGAAGCCGAGATGGTGGAGGCCGGTATAGCCCTCGCCGAACTCCATGCCGGCGGCCGGCCGGTTCTTGAAATTGAGCAGCGCGATGTTGATCGTGCCGTCGGTGACGTAATAGCCGAGCGCGTTGCGGCTATCGATGCGGCCGGCGATCGTCCAGCCAAGGACTTCGACGAAGAATTTGGAGGCGTTGTCGGGATCGGCGGAGGCGATCGCGACGTGCTTGAGATGAACGGGCATGGGTTTCCTTTTCTGATTGGATTTCAGCTGCCGACGCGCAGCGGGGCGGTCAGGCCGCGCAACGCCGCGATCATGCTGAGTGCGGTGATCCGGCCGGTGCCGGGATTTTCGTCGGTGGGAATATTCTCGATCTCGAGGCCGAGGCGCGCGCTGTCCGACTCCACGTCGATGCGATGGCAGTTGCGGACCTTGCCGGGGTCCGCCCAGATTTCGAGCTCGGTGCGGTCGGGGCCGATGCCGGCCAGGCCGAGGGCCGCGGCGACATTGACGTTCGACGGAAAGGCGCGTGCGCCTTCGCGCGCGCTGCCGCTGAACAGCAGCAAGGGCTCGGTCAGCGTGTCGAGATCGATCTGGTTCTCGACGACATATTTTGCGGTGCGCAGCGAGCGCGGTGGCTTGCGCGTGACCATGCGCACCGAATGGATGACGCCCTCGGCCGCGGCGCGCACCGCGTCGAAGCCGAGCAGGGCACCGGTCGCCAGGATGATCTGGCCTTTGCCGCGCCGCGCATGCTCGACGATATCGGGATGCTGGAGGATCGCCGCACCGCTGACAGTGACGAGGATCCGGCCTGCCGCCAGCGCCGGCTCCGCGATTGAAGCGAAGGCCGCGGTCGGCGCGCATTCGACGACGATGTCGCAACGTTCGGCGAGCTCGGCGGGGGAAACCAGCGGGACGGCGATGCCGAGCGCGGCCATGCGCGCTTCGGCGGTTTCGCGCCGCCCCGAACTGATCGCCGCAAGCGTCAGGCCGGGCAGGTCGTCGACAAGCCGCGCGGCGACGACTGCGCCGATGGTTCCGAAACCCGCAATGCCGACTCTGTAATCCATATACGATGCTCTTCCGCTGATCAGGCGGACAGCATAGGGGAATGGAGTATCACTGAAATATAGAAATCGGGTGGCTCGCTATATGGTGCAGGAATAGCGTCGGCTTGGCCCCATTATTCCGAAAGCGAATATGGGGAGGTGTTTTTTATAGGTTTCTCGATGATCGGACGGCGCTAGCGCGAAGGTGGCGGACGGTCGTGATCCATGGCCGACGCGCAGCGGGGAATGATCGATGGATATATCGTACATGCTGACTCTGGCGGCGGCGATGCTGGCGACCGGACTGATCGGCGGAGTGATCGCCGGAATGCTCGGGGTTGGCGGCGGTATCGTCGTCGTGCCGATCCTCGATGTCGCGCTCGGTTTTCTGAAGGTCGATCCGGCGATCCGGATGCATGTCGCGGTCGCGACATCGCTGGCGACGATCATCCCCACCTCGATCTCCTCGTCGCGGGCGCATCGGGCAAAAGGCGCAGTCGATGGCGATCTCGTCCGTCGCTGGGGTGTCGCGATCTTCCTGGGCGCGATCGCGGGCACGTTGATCGCGTCGCATGTCCATGGCGTGGTGCTGTCGGCGGTCTTCGCAGGCGTCGCCTTCCTCGTCGCGGCGAAGATGCTGCTGCCGCTCGACCATGTGACGCTTGCCGACGACGTGCCGCGCGGAATTGTCGCACAGCCGCTGCCCTTCGCGGTCGGCGCGACCTCGTCGATGATGGGCATTGGCGGCGGCACGCTGAGCGTGCCGATCCTGACATTGGTCAATTATCCGATCCATCGCGCGGTCGGCACCGCGGCATTGTTCGGGCTGCTGATCAGCATTCCCGGGACGATCGGCTATATTCTCGGCGGCTGGGGCGATCCGCGCCTGCCGCTGGCGAGCCTGGGCTATGTCAATGCGATCGGTTTCCTGCTGATCGCACCGATGACATGGATTTCGGCACCCTGGGGGGCGGCGCTGGCGCACCGCCTGTCGAAGCGCCAACTCGGCGTCGCATTCGGGATTTTCCTGCTGATCGTCGCGCTGCGCATGGCGTGGCGTGTGATCACCGCTTGAGCGCGGGGCATGGCCATCGAGCCGCTCACCTATAGGAAAATCGCGACTCGATATTCCAAAGTGATATTATGATTGCGTCCCGTTATGCCTTTTATTGATCCAGAGACGATGATCCGCCGATCCGGCCCGCGAACGGGCGACGGCGCAGTTTTTGGAGACGGCAATGACGGCACCCTGGTTCGCGCTCGCACGCTATTCGGCGTCGGGTGCCGTGCGATCCGCACTCGTGCTGGACGATGCGCTCCACGATCTTGCCGCGATCGCGGAGCAGGTGCCGGTCAGCGAAGCGCTTGCGGCGCGGATCGGTTCGGTCGATGCGCTGATTCGCGATTGGGACCTGGTCGGCGCCGAACTGGCCGAGCTGGCCGATCGTGCGCGGGCCCTGGGGCTCGCCCCGGTCGCCGCCGCACCGCTGGCGCCGTTCACGCCGCATCGCCTGTTCGGCGCGGCCTCCAACTATATCGAGCATGCCGATGAAATGGCGACCAAGCTCGCGGCCAAGGCGGACAGCCAGCCCTATATCTTCCTGAAGACGCCCGACAGCGTCATCGGCCCCGGCGATACCGTGTTCCTGCCGCCCGAGAGCCGGAAGGTCGACTGGGAAGTCGAGCTTGGCGTCGTGATCGGTCGCGGCGGCCGCCGCATTCCCGTCGAACAGGCTTATGATCACATTGCCGGCTATGTGATTGTCAACGACATCTCGGCCCGCGACATGACGCGCCGCACCGACTTTCCATTCTCGCACGACTGGTTCCGCGGCAAGAGCTTCGACAGCTTCACCCCGATGGGGCCGTGGTTCGTGCCGCGCGATTGCCTGGGCGATCCGCACGACCTTCGCCTTACGCTCAGCGTCAATGACGAGATGATGCAGGACGGCAATTCGGGCGAGATGATCTTCAACGCTTTCGAACAGATCGCCTATCTTTCGACGCTGCTGGCGTTGAAGCCCGGCGATGTGATCGCGACCGGCACGCCCGCGGGCGTCGGAATGGGGCGGGGCATCTTCCTGATGGACGGCGACCATATGGTCGCGACGATCGATGGGATCGGCACGCTTGCCAATCCCGTGCGTGCGGAGGTGGTGTGATGGGCAAGCGACCGATCGGCGCCGCGTTGGCGGCCATTGCGCTCGCTCTGGCCGGCTGCGGCGGAAGCGGCGACGCGGGCAAGGAGAAAGTGACCTTCAACATGTCGTGGTTGCCGCAAGGCAGCATGAGCGGCGTGGTCGCGGCCATCGACAAGGGCTATTATGCCGAGGTCGGCCTCGACGTGAATGTCGTTCGCGGTTTCGGCGGTATCCGCACCGCGAACGAGCTCGACCAAGGCATGTTCGAGTTCGGCTATGGCGATCCGATCTCGGTGGTGCTCAACCGCAACAATGGCGGCAAGACCAAGATGGCCGGCACGATCAACACGCGCTGGCCCGCCGGGCTTTGCTACATCAAGGAACGCCACGCCATCGCCAAGCCCGCCGATCTGGCGGGGCTGACCGTGGGCGGCGGGCAAAGCTCGCCGATGCAGGCGCTCGTTCCCGCCTGGCTGACGCGCAACGGCGTCGACAAGGCGAAGGTGAAGCTGCTCCAGCTCGATCCCGCTCTGGTCGTGACCTCGCTGGTCGAGGGCAAGATCGACGCGGGCGAATGCTGGGAAGGCAACAGCCTGCCGCTGTTCCGCAAGCGCGCGAAGGAAGCCGGTGTGACGCTCGGCTGGCTGCCCTATTCGGCCTTCGGGCTCGACATCTATGGCAGCGGCATCCTGACCACCGAAAAGATGCTGACCGAACGCGCGGCGACGGTGAAGAAGTTCCTCGACGCCACGTATCGCGGCTATGCTTATTCCGCCGCCAACTCCGACGAGGTGGTGGCGATGATGGTCAAGCGTTTCCCGATGCTCGACGCCGCGATCACCAAGCAGCAGATGATCGAAACGACCGCGCTGATGAAAGATGGCGCAGGCCAGTTCGATGCGGCGCGGGTCGCGAGCACGCTCGATTTCCTGAAACAGGCCTATCCGCTCAAGGCCGATCTTGCGCCCGGCGACGTCTTCGCCGGCGCCAAATAGGGGAGTGTTGCGATGTACCGCCCCCGACCGACCAAGCTCGGCCATCTCGTCCTGAAAGTGCGCGACGTCCAGGCGTCGCTTGCCTTCTACCAGGATGTGATCGGCCTTGACGTTTCCGACTGGATCGACGACCGTATGGTCTTCCTGCGCAGCGGCCAGGATCATCATGATCTGGCCTTGCTCCAGATGACGCCCGAGGAAATCGCGCGGCACGAACCCGGCCGTTCGCCGGTCGAGCATTTCTCCTATCATGTCGAAAGCGTCGCCGAGATCGAGGCGATCGCCGCGATGCTCGTCGAGCGCGGCGTCGCGATCGATCGCGGCATCGGCAAGCATGGCCCGGGCGGCAACAGCTTCCTCGTCTTCCGCGATCCCGACGGCAACAATGTCGAATTCTATTCGGATATGATCCAGATCGGCCCGGACTTCCCGCCGCACGATCCGCAGGTCTGGGACGGCAAGGCGATGGAGACCTTCGATCGCTGGTCGCTCGAACATTTCCTGGTGCCGCCGCCCGAACGGATCGCGAAGATCCTGAACCCGCGCAAGGACGACTGATCGTGGCCGTGCAGGAAAGATCGCGGTCCAATCCGCTCGTCGCCGGTGCCTTCTTCGTCGCGCTGGCGCTGGTCTGGGAATTCAGCGTCCGCTGGTTCGGCATCAAGGCCTATCTGCTGCCGTCGCTCAGCGATATCGGCGTGGCCTTTTGGAACGCACGCGCGCTGCTGCTCGAACATGGGCTGGTGACATTGGGCGAAGTGCTCAGCGGCTTCGTCGCGGCGGCGGTGCTCGGCGTCGCGCTGGCCGCACTGATCCATGTCGTGCCGATCGCGCGATCGACGCTCTATCCGATGCTGATCGCGCTGCAGAGCATTCCCAAGATCGGCCTCGCGCCGCTGATGGTGGTGTGGCTGGGCTATGGTTTCGGATCGAAGCTGGTGATGGCGTTCCTCTTCGCCTTTTTCCCGATCGTCATCGCGACATTGGGCGGGCTGGCGGGCGTGCCGGCCAATCTGGAGGAGCATTTCCGCGCATTGGGCGCCGGCCGCTGGACGATGTTCCGCCGACTTCAGGTGCCCGCGGCGATGCCCAATTTCATGGATGGCTGCAAAGTGGCGATGCCGCTTGCCGTCATCGGCGCGATCGTCGGCGAATTCGTCGGATCGAATAACGGGCTGGGCAATGTCATCCTGCTCGCGACCGGGTCGTCGCAGACCGCGCTCACTTTCGCGGCACTCTTGGCGGTGACCCTGCTTTCGCTCGCGCTCTTCTACGTCGTCGAGCTGGTGTCCAAACTTGTCTGGTGGCGGGCGATATGAGCGATGCTGCGATCCGGGTCGGCGGACTGACCAAATATTATGGCGGCCCCAGCGGGACCAAGGCGCTCGAGGATGTCGATCTCGCGATCGGGGATTGCGAGTTCGTCTCGATCATCGGGCCATCGGGCTGCGGCAAGAGCACATTGCTGCGCATCCTGGCGGGGCTCAATCCCTATGATGCGGGATCGGCGGAGCTGTTCGGCGACGCGGTCGGCGCGCCGCGCGACGATGTCGGCGTGGTCTTCCAGACCTCGAACCTGCTGCCCTGGCTGACGGTGCGGCGGAACCTGACGCTCGCGCTCGAGATCCGGCGCGGCAAGGCGGCCGCCGACGCGGCGGATGTCGCCGCGATGATCGAACTGCTCAACCTGAAGGGGTTCGAGGACAAGTTTCCGCACGAATTGTCGGGGGGCATGAAGCACCGCGTCGCGATCGGCCAGGCGCTGATGCAGAATCCGCGCGTGCTGCTGATGGACGAGCCCTTCGGCGCGCTCGACGCCTTGACCCGCGACCGGCTCAACATCGAGCTGCTGCGGCTGTGGCAGCGCGACCGCAAGACGGTGGTGCTGATCACCCACAGCATTTCGGAGGCGGTGCTGCTCTCCGATCGCGTGCTGGTCCTCTCCGAGCGGCCCGGCCGGCTGATCGCCGATCTCCGTATCGATCTGCCGCGCCCGCGCGATCCATCCATCACCCGCGACCTTCCGGCGTTCGGCGACCATGTCGTCGAGCTCAGCCGGATCATGGGCGTCGTCTAGACCAGGAAAATACAATGCCTCTCCTGCCGATCGGCCAGAGCGAACTCTATTATGAAGACCAGGGCGAAGGGCCTGTCATCGTGCTCGCGCACGGTATCGGCGGCAATCATGCGAGCTGGTTCCAGCAATTGCCCGTCTTCGCCCTATCCTATCGCGTCGTGACGTTCGACCATCGCGGCTTCGGGCGTTCGAGCGACGTCGAGACTGCGGGGCGGAGCGCATTCGTTTCCGATCTGCTGGCGCTGCTCGATCATCTCGGCATCGATCAGGCGGTGCTTGTCGGCCAGTCGATGGGCGGCGGAACCTGCATCGGCTTTGCCGCCGCCTATCCCGAGCGTGTGCGTGCGCTGGTGCTTGCCGCCTCGCTCCACGCGATCACGGAGGATGGCGAGGTCGCCGCGCTGATGGATGCCGCGCGATCGGCGACCGACGATCTCGACCAGCTCGATCGCGTCCTCGATCCGGTTTTCCGTGAGGCCAGCCCGGCCCAGGCGGTGCTCTATTCGGCGATCGCCAGCTTCAACCGCACCGATCGCCACAGCCTGACCGGCGCATGGCCGGCGCGGCTCGCGCCCGAAGCGGTGGGTGGTGGCAGGCCCGTGCTGTTCCTGGCGGGCACGCGCGACCCGTTATTCCCCATCGCGGCGATCCGGTGCGTGCAGGCGCGCGTGCCGGGATCGTTTCTCGTCGAGGTCGATGCCGGCCATTCGGTGTTTTTCGAGCATGCGACCGAATTCAACGACAGCGTGCTGAGTTTCCTCACCGCATGCGGCATCCGTGGACGCCGGCGCAGCGCGCACAGCAATGCCGCGGGCTATGTCGCCCCGACCGCCCAGAATTGAGCCTCAGAATTGAAGGATAGATCATGACCGCTACCACCGTAGCCCAGGCACTGGTGACGTCCCTCAGGGACATGGGTGTGCGTCACGTCTTCGGCGTGCCCAGCGGCGGCTGGGTCGATTATATGGAAGCTTTGCGCACGACCGACGGCATCGATTTCGTGCTGACCAGCCATGAAGGCGGCGCAAGCTTCATGGCCGATATCTGCGGCCGGCTGACCGGCGTCCCCGGCGTGTGCTTCGGTACCTTCGGGCCGGGGGCGACCAATTTGTCCACCGGCGTCGGCGGCGCCTATCTCGATCGTTCGCCGATGATCGCGCTGACCGACGAGATGCCGGAGGCGCTGCGCAGCCGCACCGTCCAGATGGGCATCGATCATCAGGCGCTGTTCCGGCCGATCACCAAATGGACGACGCGGCTGGCTGCGGACACGGTCGGCGAGACGCTGGCCGAAGCCGCCGGCGTCGCGGTTTCGGGGCGGCCGGGATCGGTGCATATCGGATTGCCGGTCGGGTTGAGCGCGGCGGAAACCGTCTCGGCCAGCGCCGGCCCGGTGGTCGCGGCCTCTCCCGCCCGCGCGGATGCGGCGGCGATCGATGCGCTTGTCGAGGCATTCGGTGCGGCGCGGAAACCGATCCTCGCGGTGGGGCTGGGCGCGGTCCATGCCCGGGTCCAGGACAGGATCGTCGCCCTTGCCGAGCGCTTCGGCCTGCCCGTCATACTGACGCCGATGGCCAAGGGCATGGTCCCTGAAAACCATCCAAGCTATGCGGGCGTGCTGTTTCATGCCTTGAGCGACCTTGTCGGCCGGACCCATGCCGAGGCCGATCTGGTCGTCGCGATCGGCTATGATCCCGTCGAGTTCAATTTCGAAGGCTGGATGCGCGACGGGCTTGCCGTCGCCAGCATCGACGTCGCGCCGGTCGATATCGATGCCGCCAAGCATCCCGTTGCCGCCGATGCCGTCGGCGATATCGGCGCGAGCCTCGATGCGCTGCTCGCGCTCAATGCCGCGCCCAAGGATTGGGACATGCGCGTTGTCGCCGCCCGCACCGCCGAGCTGTTCGCGCGGCTGGCGCCCGACAGCAATCGTTTCGGCCCCTGCGCAGCACTCGACGTGCTGCGCGAGGTGCTGCCCGAAAATGGCATCATGACCTGCGATGTCGGCGCGCATACCCATTTGATCGGCCAGAAATGGCCGACGCCCGGCACTGGCCTGCAAATCATGTCGAATGGCTGGTCGTCGATGGGCTTCGGCCTGCCCGCGGCGATCGCCGCCAAGCTCTGCCGGCCCGATACGCCGGTCTGCACCGTTGTCGGTGACGGTGGTTTCCTGATGACTGTCGGCGAGCTCGCGACCGCGGTGCGCGAAAAGCTGCCCATCGTCATCCTCGTCTTCACCGACAATGACCTCGCGCTGATCCGGATCAAGCAGGAGAAGAAAGCCAATCCGATCTATGGCACGCCGGTGCGCGCCGAAGGCACGATCGGCGGCCCGTCGCTGTTCGGCGTTCCCGTCGTCACCGTTGCCGATCCCGATGCCCTGCGTGCCGCGCTGAGCGATGCCTTTGCGGCCGACGGGCCGGTCATCGTCGAGGCCTTGCTCGACAGCCGCGAATATGACGGCCTCGTCCTCCACAAGGACAAGCCGTGATGCTCATGCCGGTCGAGGTGAAGCGCTCGCTGCTGATCGGAGGCGAATGGCGCGGCGCTGCGGCTGGCATGGAGATCGACAATCCCTATAGCGGCGACGTGATTGCGCGTGTCGCCTGCGCGACGCCGGATGACGTCGCCGCAGCGGTCGCGAGCGCGGTGCGCGGGCAGCGTCTCTTGGTCGCGCTGGGGACCGGCACGCGCGCCGCGATCCTGCACCGCGCCGCCGATGCCCTCGCCAGCCAGTCCGGGCGCTTTGCCGCGACGATCACCGCGGAGACGGGCAAGACGATCACGGCGTCGACCAAGGAAGCGTCGCGCGCGGTGAACACGTTGCGCCTGTCCGCCGAGGAAGCGACCCGGCTGACCGGCGAGACCATCGCGTTCGACAGCTTCGCCGGCGGCGAGGGGCGCAGCGGCTATTATGTCCATGAACCCGTCGGGGTGATCGCCGCGATCACGCCGTTCAACGATCCGCTCAACCTGGCCTGCCATAAATTGGGGCCGGCCATTGCCGCGGGCAATGCGGTGGTGCTCAAGCCCGCCGATCAGGCGCCGCTGACCGCGATCATGCTCGCCGAACTGCTGCTCGACGCCGGGGTGCCCGGCGAAGCACTCAACCTGCTCACCGGCCATGGCCGCGATTTCGGCGATGCGCTGGTGTCGGCGGAGGATGTCGCGATGGTCTCGTTCACCGGTGGCGAACGGGTGGGCGCAGAGATTGCGCGCACGGCCGGCATCAAGCGGATCGGCATGGAACTCGGCGCGAATTCACCGGTGATCGTGACCGCGAGCGCGAACCTCGAAAAGGCCGCCAGGGCGTGCGTTTCGGGGGCCTTCTGGGCGGCGGGGCAGAATTGCATCGGCGTGCAGCGGATCTTCGTCGAACGAAGCGTCTATGCGGCGTTTCGCGATCTGTTCGTCGCCGGCACGGCCGCGCTGGTCGCCGGCGATCCGATGTCGCCGGACACGGATATCGGCCCGATGATCTCGGCGCATGAGGCCGAAAGGCTGCTCGACTGGACCGGTGAGGCGATGGCGGCCGGCGCGCGATTGCTTGCCGGCGGCCGGCGCGACAATGCGCTGCTCCATCCGACCGTGCTCGAAGATGTCCCAGCCGATGCCCGGCTCGTCTGCCGCGAAGCCTTTGGCCCCGTGGTCAGCCTTTTTCCCTATGACGCGCTGGACGCCGCGATCGCGGCAGCGAACCGGGGCGATTATGCGATCCACGCGGCGATCTTCACCGAGAGCATCCGCGAGGCACACCATGCGGCACGCACGCTGCAGGCGGCTGGGGTCATGATCAACGATTCCACCGATTATCGTCTCGACGCGATGCCCTTTGGCGGCGCCAAGCGCGGCAATATGGGGCGCGAAGGCGTGCGTTTCGCCATCCGCGAAATGTCCCAGACCAAGGTCGTCTGCTTCAACGACGCATAGTCGTCGTCCGAAGCGAAGATGCTCGGACAAGGTTCGGCGATGCCGTCCGGCGTCGATGCCGTATATTGCATTACAGGATCTTGACCGCCGAGCCTGTCGCCTGACGATTTCATCTTTCAGAATCAATCGATTGAAGCCGGATTGCCCAATCGATTCCATAGCGGGTTCGATATCGCGAAAACCTATATCGAGGCACTGCAATATTATTATTCACATATGGTCTTGGGGCATAGCTTCCACTTGATCGAAGCTGCCGACAGATAGAAGACCCGATAAGCGCTCGTACGAATGGCGCAATGGTCCGCTGGCGGTGAATTAGGGAAGGGGCAACGCCGGTGCGCGATTATTCATATTCGAAGACAATGGGACTGCTGCTTGGGGCCGTGGCGGTCGTCGCCCTGCCCGGGACCGCTTTTGCACAGCAGGCCGCGCCGCAGGCCGGCGGCGCCGAAAGCGGCGGGCTCGAGGAAATCGTCGTCACCGCGCGCAAGCGCGAGGAGACGTTGCAGTCCGCGCCGCTCTCGGTCGCGGCGTTCAGCGGTGACATGCTCGCCAAGGCCGGCATCGACGATTTTTCCGAGATCGCCGCGCGCGTGCCGGGCTTCACGCTCAACCCGGACAATATCTCCGAACCCAATATCTTCCTGCGCGGCATCGGCACCGATATCGAGAGCGCGGCGTCGAGCGCTGCGATCGGTTTCTTCCTCAACGACGTCTATCTGCCGCGTGCCCAGGGCACGGCGATCGAGCTGTTCGATCTTGAGCGTGTCGAGATCGTGCGCGGGCCCCAGGGGACGCTCTATGGCAAGAATGTCGTCGGCGGCGCGATCAACTTCATCACGCGCAAGCCGACCGACACATTCCGTGCGGGCATGGAGGCCGGCATCGGCAATTACGGCGCGATCGAAGTGAAGGGACATGTCGGCGGTGGCATCGGCGAGGGATTGTCGGGCAGCATCGCTGCAAGCTCGCGCATGCGCGACGGCTTCGCCTTCAACACCCATACCGGCAACGATATCGAGAATCTCTCGGTGTTCGGCATACTCGGCCAGCTCCGCTACCAGCCGAGCGACGATCTCGACATATTGCTGACCGGCGACCTCACCCGCCGCCGCGCACGCGGCAAATGGGTCGATATCCAGATTCCGTCGGATCACAACATCCCCTTCGTCAATCCCGATCGCCGCCGCGGACCCAACAATATCGACGGGCGCCAGGATGCCGATCTCGGCGGCATTCATCTCAGTGCGAATTGGGACAGTGGCGCGGGCACGCTGACCTCGGTCACCGCCTATCGCGAAGGAACCTTCGCGGCGAAGGGCAATGACGGCGGCAGCTACATCGATTTCACCCGGCTGGTCTACGATCCCGGCGGGCGGATCAACTTCTTCGCGATCGATCGCGACGCCTTCAACGACGATTATTACGTCAACATCAAGGACGAGAAGGTGAAGAGCTTCTCGCAGGAACTGCGCTTCCGCTCCGAGTTCGAAGGGCCGTTCAATTTCCTCGCCGGCGTCTATTACCAGCATGAGGATGTCGATCGCGTCGAGGATGCCGATTACATCTTCGTCGACTATTTCGCGCAAGGCCGCGAGATCGCCGAGACCCGATTGAAGTCTGACACCTATGCGGCGTTCGTCGAAGGCACGTTCGACATCACCGATGCCCTGGGCGTCACTGCGGGCATCCGCTACACCAAGGATCGCAAGCGTTTCTCGGTCTATCGCGAGACGATCGGCGATTTCCTCGGTGCCGAATTCGAGGACGAAGCGGGCAATTTCACCCGGGCCTTCACCGCGTCGACCAGGCAGAGCTGGGATGCCTGGACGCCGAGCATCAACCTGCACTGGAAGGCGGCGAAGGACGTCTATCTCTATGCGCTGGTGTCCAAGGGCTATAAATCGGGCGGCTGGAATGGCGAGAATGCCACCAATCCGGGCGAGGCGCGCGCATCCTATAATCCCGAATATGCGCTCAACTACGAAGTTGGCGCGAAGACGACATGGCTCGACGATCGGCTGCGCTTCAACATCACCGGCTTCTGGACCGAATATAAGGATCTCCAGACCCAGCAATTCGTGATCTTCGATCCCAATCTGCCCGCCGACAACGTCATTTCCAACGCCGGCAAGGCGCGCGTGCGCGGCATCGAGATCGAGACCGCGGTGGTACCCGTCAAGGGACTGAGCCTGTTCGCCAACTACACCTATATGAAGGCGAAGATCACCGGCGACCTGATCAGCACCGAACTGCAATATGATCCGAGCTGCTTCTGCTCGGTACCGGTGGCGACCAATCTCAAAGGCAATGTGCTGCGCCGTTCGCCCGAAAATTCGTTCAGCCTCGGCGGCGACCTGACCTTGCCGGTGTCCGAGCGTTTCGACGGTTTTCTGCGTGCCGATTACAGCTGGAGCGGCGCCTTCTTCTTCGACAATGAGAACAGCCCGCGCACCCGCCAATCCTCGGTCGGTATCCTCAACGGCTCGTTCGGTCTCGAGACCGGAGACGGCAAATGGCAGCTTTCGGTCTGGGGCAAGAACCTGACCAACAAGCTTTATGAATCGGGCAAGTCGGACGTGATCGGATCGGTCCTCGTCTCCTACGCGCCGCCGCGGACCTACGGCGCCACGCTGACCTGGAAATACTAGGACCGTCGCCATTCAGCCCATACCGGCCTGCGAATGGCGGTTTCCCGCGCTTCCGGTGCTCACGTACTTTAAGTACGCTGCGCTCCGGGTCGCGAAAAACCCCCATTCTCGGCTCGGTCTGAACTGAATGCCGATCGGCCCTAGAGCGCTTTCAACCGTGGGGGGAACGGGCAATGCGCATCGGATTGATCGGGTTCGGTTTCATCGGGGCCGAGATCCATCGGCGCATTGCCCGCGACCATGGGCCGCTCGAACTGGCCTTTGTCCATAATCGCAGCCCCGGCCGTCTGGCCGGCATCGATCCCGCGCTGATCCTCGAGGATCTGGCCGATGCGCGCTGCTTCGCGCCCGATCTGATCGTCGAGATCGCCGGGCCTGAGGTCACGGTGCGGCATGGCGAGGCGCTGCTTGCCATCGCCGATTATATGCCGCTGTCGCTGACCGCATTGGCGGATGACGGCCTGCGCACGCGTCTTGTCGATCGGGCGCACCGCTCGAACCGTTCGCTGTTCGTGGCGCATGGTGCGCTCGTCGGTGCGGACAGTCTGCTCGAATGGCGCGCGATGTGGGATCATGTGTCGATCAGCTTCCGCAAGCCACCCCGCAGCCTCGGTGCTGCGGGCGATGGCATCACCTGCGAGACCGTGATCTTCGACGGCAGCGTGCGGCAGATCGCGCGGCAATTCCCGCACAACGTCAACGCCATGGTCGCCTGCGCGCTCGCAACGACCGGGCTGGACGCATGCCGCGCCCGGCTGGTTGCCGATCCGGCGCTCGATCGCCTCGAATTGATGATCGAGGCGATGGGCAAGGATGGTTCGCATTTGAAGATCGCGCGCAGCCAGCCCGCGATCGGCGTTTCGGGCAGCGAAATGGCGGCGGCGGTCCATCGCTCGATCCTGCGTGCCGCCGGCTTCGCGGGGGCATTGGAGTTCGTCTGAGGAGTTGAGCGTGGCCGATATCTTTCCGTTCCTGTCGCAGACGATCTTCCCGCTGATCATATTCGTCATCATGTTCGGCATGGGGCTGGCGCTGGGGCTTGCCGATTTCCGCGCGATCCTGTCGTCGCCACGCGCCGTTCTGGTCGGTCTCTCGGCACAGATGCTGTTGCTGCCGCTGATCGCGATCGGGCTGGCCTTTGTCCTGCCGATCGGGCCCGAGGTCGCGGTCGGCCTGATCATCCTCGCCGCCAGTCCCGGTGGAGTGACATCCAACGCGATCACGCTCGCGGCACGCGCCGACGTCGCGCTTGCGGTCAGCCTGACCGCGCTGTCGACCTTGCTTGTCGCGATCACCTTGCCGCTCTGGATCGGTTTCGCGCTGCATCGGTTCATGGGGGACATGCGGACGGTCGACATGCCGATGGGGCAGACCGCGATGACGCTCGGGCTGCTCACCATAGTGCCCGTCGTGCTCGGCATGATGGTCCGTGCGGTCGCGCCCGCGCTGGCATCGCGCGGCGTCGAGATCGGGCGGCGGCTGTCCGTCGTGCTGATCCTGTTCATGTGCCTCACCACCACCGGCTTCAACTGGCATCATCTGGCGGGATGGCGCGTCCTCCTGGAGAGTTTCGGCGTCTGCCTGGCGCTGATGCTGCTGGCGATGGTAGCGAGCCATGCGCTGGCGTGGGCGGCACGGCTGGGACCGCTCCAGCGATTGACGATCGTGATCGAAGTCGGCGTGCACAATCTGGCAATAGCGCTGCTCGCGTCGGTGACGCTGATCGACATGCCCGCCATCGCGCGCCTGCCACTGGCCTATGGCTTGCTGATGATCACCATACCATGGCTGTTCATCCGCTGGGAAAGGGCGCGTCAGGCGCGGGCCGAAGCCGGCAATGCCGCGTCTTCCCGCCTCGCGGACACGCCTTCGATTATATGAAACGGGAATAGAGACCGCTCAAAACATTATTTTGTGGATATAATGCGGGGTTCTAGCCTCGCCGAAGAACAGACCAGCCAAGGAGTGCTTCGTTGAGCCCGATCGCGAACAAATCCGCCTTGCCCCGCGTCAGGGCCGTCATCCTGACATGCTGCGCCGGTGCCGCACTGACGCTGGGATCCGCGGCGCGATCGTCGGAGGAGAAACAGGAGCAACCGAAGATCGACATTCGCGATCCGGTGGTGAAGCAATGGCACGATCTGACCTATGACCGGAAACCGCCGCCGCCTCAGCCCGGCGTCGATTACGGCATCGATCCGAAGACCGGCGTGTTCGTCCATCCCAAGGCGACGCCGCTGCACGAGGGGCGTGCGCCGTTCCCGGGCCAGCTCGGTTACTGGGATCAGAAATCCTACGCCAAGAATATGGAGGTCGTCGCTTTCTACCCCCAGGTCGCCTCGCCCTTTCACACCTGGCAGAATATCGCGGACTTCGACGGCAAGCGGTATCTCTACGTCTATGACCGCCACAATCTGAAGGTATTCGACATCACCGATCCGGCCAAGGCCCGGCTGCTCGTGACCAAGGGGCAGACCTGGACGGGCAAGGGCGGCGGAACGCCGGTCAATCCCTTTCCCGAAGGCGAGATGATCGGTGCATCCTCGATCCAGTGGGACAAGGCGCGCGGCAAATACATCATGGTCCAGTCGAACGAGGTCCAGCGCTTCGGCGTCTTCGAAGAGAAGATGAACGAGCCCGACGGCGTGCAGAAGATCCGCGACTGGCGGTATAATAAAGGCTTCAACGTCTATGTGATGAACGGCCCGCTGCCCGATCAGTGGGAAAGGATCGCGACGCGCACCACCGACTATAAGCATCCCGATGCCAAGCCCGGCCATCAGCAGGGCTCGGGCTCGCTCGACGTTCCCGCCTGGTTCGGCGGCAAATACATGTTCCTGTCGTCCGCCCCCGACGACAGTTTCGGCCTCACCGAATATCCCAATTATCTCTATTCGCCGGGATACCAGTCATGGGACATGTCGGATCCGGCGAACCCGAAATTCCTTCAGCAATTCTCGGTGCCGGGCCAGATCGTCGGCGATAAGGCGGAGGGCGACGCCTATCTCAAGAACCCGCGCGCGGGCAATCGCACCTCATGGATGGGATCGCGCATGCCGATCTTCATTCCCAAACCGGTGGAGAAGGGCGGCACGATCGGCTTCGCGGCGATGGGCGGGCTCGGCTTCTACGTGCTCGACATCTCCGATCCCGCGCACATGAAAGTGATCAGCCATCTCGACATGGTGCCCAAATTCGCGGGCACCGAAGCCGACAATATCGATGTCAGCCAATATGAGCGCACCGGCTATATCTTCATGAACGGCTATCCGATGAACGATGACTGTTACGAGCCGTACAAGGACATTTTCGTCATCGATGTCCGCGATCTCAAGAACCCGAAGATCGTCAACACCTTCCCGCGCCCGACGCCGCCCAAGGATGCAGCGTTCAAGGATTTCTGCGAGCGCCGCGGCAGCTTCGGTCCCAAGCGACCGGGCTATTTCACCCAGCCGGGCCGCTCACGCGAGGGGCTGGTGCCCTATGCCTTCTACAATGCCGGGGTGCAGCTGTTCGACGTGCGCGATCCGACCAGGCCCGAGATCGCGGCCTATTATGTGCCGCGCTTCCCGACCGATGCGGAGACGCCCGATTATGTGAAGGGCAATCTCGGCTTCGGCATCTATGTCGAATATGATCGCAACATCATCTGGATGTTCACCAATCACGGCTTCTACGCACTGAAGAGCCCATTGCTCGGCGAACCGAAAAAGGGCGTTCCCGCCAAATCCTGGCCGCCGCGCGACTGATCGGCCGGACATGGCGATCCCGATCAGCCGGACGGTGGACGGCCTGCCGGTCACGGCCTTCCACATCCGGCTGCTGATCCTGGTCGGGGCGATCATCCTGCTCGACGGCTTCGACGTGCAGGTGGCGGCATTCGCCGCGCCGGCCATCCTGGCTGACTGGCACGTCACCGCTGGCATGCTCGCGCCCGCCATGGCGGCGGCGCTGGTCGGCATGGCGGTCGGCACCGGCCTGGGCGGGATCGCCGGCGACCGGATCGGCCGCCGCCCCGCGCTGATCGGCAGTGTGCTGTTCTTCGGTGCGCTGTCGATGCTGGCGGCGTTTGCGCCGGGCGTCACCGAACTGGCGATCCTGCGTTTCCTGACCGGCATCGGGCTCGGCGCCGCCGTACCCAACGCGACCGCACTCGTCGCCGAATGGATGCCCGCCAGGGTTCGCAACTATGCGGTGACCGCGATCATCGTCGCGGTGCCGTGCGGTGGCATGATCGGCGCTGGCTTCGCATCCTGGCTTATCCCTGCCTATGGTTGGCGACTCTGCTTCCTGTTCGGCGGCCTGCTGCCGCTGCTGCTCGCGCTCGAAATGTGGCGCAGCCTGCCCGAATCCCCGATGATGCTGGCGCGCCGGCCCGCCGGCGGCCCGGCGCTGGCGGCGTTGCTCGATCGTGCAGGCGCTCGCCTTCCCGCCGAAACCGTCTTTGCGGTGGAGGCGCCGATCGAAAACGGCGAGCATGCGGGCGTCTATGCCGGTGCGCTGCGCCGTTCGGGCATCGGCCTCGCCATCGCCTTCTTCGCGAGCATGCTCGCGCTCTATGCCTATCTCAGCTGGATTCCGGTGCTGCTCGCCGGCGCGGGTTTTCCGATGGATCGCGCGATCCAGGGCTCTTTGATCTTCAACCTGTGCGGCGTGCTGGCTTCCTTCGGCGCGGCCTGGGCAACGCCGCGTTTCGGTTCGCGGCGGACATTGATCGCCGCCTGTTCGGCCGCGCTGCTCGCGACGGCGGGTTGCGCCTATATGATGGGCAGCGGCGATGCATCCCCGGCGCAAATCCTGATCGCGCTCGGAGCAGCGGGTGCCGGTGCCTTTGCGGTTCAGGTGACGCTGTACAGCCTGGCCGTGCACGTCTTTCCGGCATCTTGCCGTGCCGCGGGCATCGGCTATTCGGCGAGTATCGGCCGGCTGGGTGCGATCTCGAGCGCGTTCGGCGCCGGGATATTGCTCGGCATGCCGACGGGCCGGCCGGTCTATTTCGTGCTGATCGGCGTCGCGCTGATCGTATCGGCAGTGGGGGTGATGATCGTCGACCGCCATTCGCGCCGGCGGGTGGTATAACGGGAAGGTAGGGGCTCCTATTGCGCCATTCCTGCGTGCGGATTGCACAATCCCTCTCCCCCTTCAGGGGGAGAGGGTGGTCGAGTGTAGCGAGATCGGG
>NZ_JBYSZM010000048.1:0-17926 GCF_058787155.1 Sphingobium sp. FW305-3-2-15-F-TSA7
CACCCGGCCCGCCCCGATGAACTGGACCGACAGGTCGAGCGTGACCGCGGTGCCCGCCTCGATCAATCCGAACAGGCGCGACCCGGCGAACAGCGCCACGTCGATGAACGCCAGGATCGTGCCGCCATGAAGATTGTTCGACAGGTTGGAATGCACATGCTGCGGAAACATCCGCACCCGCGCCTGACCGTCGGGCTCCAGCCGCACCATCATGCGGCCGAGCAGGCTGTTGAAGCGCGTGGGATCGCTCAGCGTCCACGTCATCCAGCCCGGATTGTCGGGGTCGGGTTGATGGATGAAGGATGCCTTCGTCATGCCAAACTCAGATCGTCACCCCAGCGAAGGCTGGGGTCTGCTGCCGGCTACGCGCCATCTGGTCGGCAGATCCCGGCCTCCGCCGGGATGACGCGTGAGAGGTGAGCCGCCCGATCCTCAAATCTGCCGTTCGACCACCATCTTTTTCACCTCGGCGATCGCGCGCGCCGGGCTCAGCCCCTTGGGGCAGACGTTCGAGCAGTTCATGATCGTGTGGCAGCGATAGAGACGGAACGGATCCTCGAGCTCGTCGAGCCGTTCGCCGGTCATCTCGTCGCGGCTGTCGGCCAGCCAGCGATAGGCCTGGAGCAGGATGGCCGGGCCCAGGAACTTGTCGGAATTCCACCAATAGCTCGGGCAGGAGGTCGAGCAGCAGGCGCACAGGATGCACTCGTAGAGGCCGTCCAGCTTGGCGCGATCCTCGGGCGATTGCAGCCGTTCCTTGCCCGATGGCGGCGGCGTCACCGTCTGCAGCCAGGGCTGGATCGACGCATATTGCGCGTAGAAATGGGTGAAGTCGGGCACCAGATCCTTGACCACATCCATATGCGGCAACGGCGTGATCCGGACTTCCTTGCTGCAATCCTCGATCGCATGGGTGCAGGCCAGCGTGTTGCGCCCGTCGATGTTCATCGAGCAGGACCCGCAAATGCCCTCGCGGCACGAGCGGCGGAACGTCAGCGAGGGATCCTGCTCGCTCTTCATCTTGATCAGCGCATCGAGCACCATCGGCCCGCAGCTGTCGAGATCGACCTCGAACGTGTCGTAACGGGGATTCTCGCCGCTGTCGGGATCGTAACGATAGACCTTGAAGGTCCGGACATTGCCGGCGTCGCTCGGCGCCTTGTGCGCCTTGCCCTTCTTGACGGTGCTGTTCTTCGGCAGCCTGAACTCGGCCATTCGCTCGATCCCCGCGTGAAACTTCGCCAAGCCGATAGTCCTTCGATCCGAGGGAGGGAAGACCGAAAGTTCCTCCGCCGGCGAAGGATTGCGCTACAGCCCCAGCTTCTTCGCCAGCAAGCCTTCCGCGATCGCATAGGTGCGTTCGTTGTCGACATCGATCGCCTGGCTGCCGTCGGTCAGCACGACCGCCGCCATCTTCAGGCCGAAACGACGCGATGCGCGCTTCATCGCGCTATGGATCGAAACCAGCTTGAAGCGCATCAGCAGGATGTTGATCAGGCCGAACGCCGTGATCAGCCGCTTGGGATTCTTCGCGAACTGCCCACCTTCGCGGAACACCTCGACCCCGGCGAGCGCATGCGCGCCCGAAAGCCCGTAGAGATTGCAGTTCGAATAGGCGTCGTCGCGGAATTCGTAAAAGCGCCTCTGACCCTCGGGATGAACGGCATGGATCGCACCGCGCGTGGTGAGCGCCGCTGCCGCATCGGCACCGCCTGCGAACGCATCGAGCATGCGCCGCAGCGAATCATGGCTGAGCAGCACATTGTCGGCAGTGGTGATCAGGATCGGCGCCGTCACCCCGGCCGAAGCGCGGATCACGCTCTCCGCGATGTTGGAATCGGATTCGACGAAATCGATCGGAACGCCAGCCGGCGCATAGGCCGCGACCAGCGCGGTGAGCTCGGGCACCGCCTCGGGCTCGACCGAAATGCGAATCAGGCCGATGCCCGGCATCGTCGTCAGCGTGTCGAGCACATGCGCGATCAGCGGCTTGCCGCAGATCGGCACCAGGCATTTGTGGCTGACGCCGGCGCGGACGGCCAACGGATTCTCGACCCCGGCGCGCTGCGCGGCAAGGACGAGGACGGTGAAGCCGTCAGTCACCCGAGACCGCGCTCCGCTCGATCAGGCCATGGCGCGTCAGGCTCTCGCACAGGATCGTCTCGATCAGCGCTTCCTGCGAAATGCCGGCCGCCCTGGCCGAACGGCCATAGACTTTCTGCGACCAGAGATTGCAGTTGAGATTGACCTCGAGCATCTGGACCTCGCCCTTTTCGAGGTCGAGGCGGAATTCGTAGCGGCCATAGTCGAAGGGGCGGAACACCTCGACCATCTTGCGGGTGAGCGCGTCGATCTTGGGCTGCCAATAAGCGTCGTCGAACTCGACGAGCTGATATTTCTGCGCGCGATCGACCAGGTCGCGCTTTTCGTAATAGGTCCTGAGATGGCTCGGATCGGCCTGCTCGAACAGCATCATCGGCATCACGAACGGTTCGCCGTCGACGGTGATGACGGGCACTTCGACATCGCTGCCGTTGAGGAAAGGTTCGACGATCGCGTCATGGCCCTCTGCATGGATGCCGGCGACGGCGTCCTCCACGCCTTTCCAGTCGAACGCGTCGGACACGCCCCAGCTTGCCGAAGAGGCGTTGGGCTTGATCACCATGCGCTCGGCCATCGGGCAATCGGCCTCGCGCACCGGCGCGCCGCGGCGATAGATCGCCCAGGGACTGGTGGGAACGCCCCGCGACTTTGCCTCCAGCTTGGTCAGATGCTTGTCGTCCGACAGGCCGCGCACGATCGGCGAAGCGCCGAGAAAGGGAATGCCGAGCCGCGTGCACAGCAAAGGCAGCAGCATTTCCGAATTGAGGAAACCGCCGCGGTTGAGCAGCGGGAAGACGAAATCGGCGCCCGGATCCTCGAACAGCGCCTCGTAGCGATTGGCGAGCACCAGATTGAGGCCCAGCCCCTCCAGGATCGTCCGCACTTCGTGATGATAGACGGCGTGATTGCCGTCTTCCGGGTGGAGCGATCCATCGCCCAGCGCATGCTTCGCGATGAACATGATACGGAGGCGATCCTTGGCCTCCTGCGGGATGCGGAGCGTCTTGGGCGTTTGAGTCACGAACCGACCTTTGTTTGAAACCGCGGCCATATAGAACCGGATCGGCCGGGGTGGAAGCGCCTTGCATCATTGTCGTCATCGCCGCCCCCTTGATCCCGAGGGGGGTGAACCGCCATTATTGTGCCGCAAGCTGCGCGCATAACGGCGCCGCAATCCGCGTGACTCTTGGGATTGGACCGTACGTGATGAAGCCGAATGCCGCCGCCATCGACACCGCCGTCTTTGCCGACGCGGCGGCCGATCTGCTCACCCGGGGCGGCGATGCTCGCATCATCCTCGATCCCGCGACCGGGCTGAACCAGTATTTCTCGTCCCCCCGCCCCTCCTCCGCGATCGCCTATGCCTCGTCGACCGCGAACGACATCTCGGCGCCCGCCTTCGACCATGTCTGTCGCAGGCTGGCCGAAGCGGCGCCCGACCTGATCCTGTCACCCGAAGGCTATGACGACGCGCTCGGCGCGCTGCGCACACGTATCCGCCGGGCCTATCGCCTGGGCGACGGCGTCGAGATCGTCTTCGCGCCCTCGGGCACCGATCTCGAATATGTCGGGCTGGCCCTGTGCAAGGAACGCGGCGAAGGCGGCATCCGCAATATCCTGCTCGGCGCGGACGAGGTCGGCAGCGGCTGCGTCTATTCCGCGCATGGCCAGTTCTTCGCCGAAGAAACCGCGCGCGGGATCAAGGTCGCCAAGGGCGAACCGATGGGCGGCCGGCTGCCTGCCAAGATCGAACTCTACAATGTCCCCGTCCGCGACGATCGCGGCACCGCCTATCGCCCCGAGGAAGTCGCGCGGCGGATCGACCTGGCCGTCGAGGAAGCGGGCCGCGCGCGCAAGCACACGCTGGTCCATGTCGTCCATGGATCGAAGACCGGGCTGGTGCTGCCCGCATTCGAGCATCTCGACGCGCTGGTCGACCGCCATGGCGACACGGTGAGCTTCATCGTCGACGCCTGCCAGGCGCGGATCACCAGCGCGGCGATCGCCGACTATCTGGCGCGCGGCTGCGCGGTGCTCGTCACCGGATCCAAGTTCATGGGCGGCCCGCCCTTCAACGGCTTCGCCCTGGTGCCGCGCGCGATGGTCGAGGCATCGGCGCCGATGCCCATCGCGTTCTGCAAGATCTTCCGCCACGCCGAATGGCCCGCCAACTGGCCCGATGCCGACCTGTTGCCGCGCGAGGCCAATCTGGGCCTGTTGCTGCGGCTCGAAGCGTCGGTGTTCGAGCTGGAGCGTTTCCAGGCACTCGGCGCCGAGCGGGCGACGCGCGTCATCCTCGCATTCCATGCCGCGGTCCGCACCGCATTCGTCGACCGGCTCGGCGGACGGCGCATGGCGCCCTATGCGGCCGGCGAGCGCGCCGAGGGCGATGCGCATCCCATCGAGATGCGGACGCTGTCCACCATCGACATATCCGGCCTGCCCGGCAGCCCCGATTTCGACGAGGCCAAGCGGATCCACCGCGCGCTCGTCGATGAAGGCGTGCGGCTGGGCCAGCCCGTCAAATGCGTCAGGCTGCCCGACGGGCGCTGGGGCGGGACATTGCGGGTCGGCCTGTCGATGCCGCAGATCACCGCGTTTGACGCGCTCGACGACGCGGCGCTCGAAACGCGGCTGGCCGGCGACATGGCCGTGATCGTCGATGCGATCGAGCGGGTGCGGTCGGCGGGATAAAATTGCCCGGCTTGTTTATATTCGCTGCACGCGCAGGCGAACGGCGGGTCTTGCGGTGAGTGTCTGTTTTTGATGCATCCGGATGAAACCGGGTAAAGGGGGGAGAGTATATGCGCATCTGTTTTTCGGCTCTGATGGCCGCGCTGATCTGGCCGTCGGCCGCTATCGCCCAAACCCCGGCCGCCCAACCCTCCGCAGCGATGCAGCCCAAGACCCCGGTCACCGTCGCATTCTCGCAGCAGGTCGATTTCACCGCCAAGGCGAACGGCAAGGCATATCGGCTGTTCATCGCAATGCCGCTCACGCCACCGCCGCCGGGCGGCTATCCGGTGGTCTATGTGCTCGACGGCAACGCCTATTTCGGCAGCGTCGCCGAAGCGACCCGGGCGCGCAGCGCGCTGGGCGGGGAAATTGCCGGGGCGGTGATCGTCGGCATCGGCTATCCCACCGACAATCTGCTGACGATGATGGGTCGCCGCTTCTACGATCTCACGCCCGCCCAGCCGACCGATGGCGAACGCCAGAAGATGGAAACCACCATGAAGCTGATGGGGGTGAACGGCATCGAATATGCCGGCGCGGACATACTGCTCGATATCATCGAGAAGGAGATCAAACCGCTGGTCGGCGCCAGCCTGCCGATCGATCCCAAGCGCAGCGTGCTGCTCGGCCATTCGATCGGCGGGCTGGCGGTGCTCAACGCGCTGTTCAAGCGTCCGTCGTCCTTCGACGCCTATATCGCGATCAGCCCGTCAATCTGGTGGGCAGGGCGCGACGTGCTGAAGGACGAGCCGGCATTCGCCGGCAAGCTCGCCGCCGGCCTCTCGCCGCGCGTCTTTATCGGCGTCGGCAGCCTGGAACAGGCGGTGCCGGATACGCTGCCCCCCGGCATGACCCGCGAACAGGCGACGGCGCACATGGCCGAAGCCGCGATGGTCGACAATGCGGTCGCGCTCGGCAAGCAGCTCGAAGCGCTGAGGGGCGGCGCGGGCTACAAGGTGGTCTACAAGGTGTTCGATGGCGAAACCCATGGCAGCGTGCCCTGGGCGACGTTCAAGCCGGCCTTCGATCTCGCTTTGCCGGCGAAACCAGCGGCAAAGCCCTGAAATCGGCGCCTCGACCGGAACGTTCCGGCGGCGCCCGACATGATTGCGAAGGAATTCCCATGATCCGGCGGATTTCCGGAATCGGCCTTGTCGGCCTGGCCATGTCCTTGTCGATGCCGGCACGGGCCGAACTGGTCTCCAGTGCCGCCGATCTCGGCATCGCGGTGTCCGCGCAGATCGCCTGCGCCGGCATATTCGTGACCGGGCGCGCCGAGGCCGATGTGCTGCGCGACGACATCCATGCGCTTGCGCCGTTCACCCGTTTCGTCACGCTTGCGGTCGACCGCAAGGATCGCACCGTCACCGCATCGGCCCCCGGGAGCGCCGCACGCAAGGCGCTTTACCGCCCCGGCGTCGGCTGCACATTGCTCACCGGCACCGTTGCGCGCGCCACGCTGGAGCATCAGGCCGCGAGGCTGCACCCCATGAAGCTGCGGCCGTCGACGCCTTGGCCGCTGGGCGATGCGACACAGGGAGGCGCCGGCCCGAAAATCGACGCGGCCGCATTGAAGCGGGCGGTCAATGACGCCTTTGTCGAGCAGAACAAGGATGGTTATCCCGACACCCGGGCCATCGTCGTCATCCAGGGCGGGCGGATCGTGGCCGAGCAATATGCCCCCGGCTTCGATCGCAACAGCCGTCTGCTCGGCTGGTCCGCCAGCAAGAGCATCGCCGCCACTCTGGTCGGCCTGCTCGTCGATGACGGCGTGCTCAGGCTCGATGCCCCCGCCCCGGTTCCCGAATGGCAGGGCGAAGGCGATCCGCGCCGGCAGATCACGCTGCGCCAGCTGCTGACGATGTCGAGCGGCCTACGCTTCAAGGAGAGCTACGAGCCCGGCAATGATTCGATCCGGATGCTGTTCGCGACGCCCGACATGGGCGCACTGGCCGCATCGCTGCCGCTCGACAAGGCACCCGGCACGGCGTGGAGCTATTCGTCGGGGACGACCAATATCCTCTCCGCCATCGTGACGCGCGTGACCGGCGGGACGCTCGAAAGCGTTACGCGCTTCGCGCGCAAGCGGCTGTTCGAACCCGCGGGCATGACCAGCACGATGATCGAACCCGACGAGGCGGGGGTGCCGGTCGGCAGTTCCTATGCCTATGCCACCGCGCGCGACTGGGCGCGTTTCGGCCTGCTCTATCTCAACAACGGCGTCGTCGGGAAGAAACGGCTGCTGTCGCAGCATTGGGTCGATTTTGTCCGGACGCCGACCACGGCCGCACCGCGCCCCCTCTATGGCGGGCAATTCTGGCTCAACCAGGGCGATGCCGACGGCGAACGCAGCCGGATGTTCAAGGACCTGCCGAGCGACACCTATATGGCGATGGGCCACAACCATCAGATCGTGGCGATCATCCCGTCAAGGGATGCCGTCATCGTCCGGCTGGGCTGGACACCCGAAGGCCAGAAATTCGATTTCAACACCCATTTGTCGCGGATCGCAGCGGCGCTGGCGTCCGACCCGGCCTGATCGGGCACCGCAACGATAGCGATCGAGCGAATGCTGGTAGCGGGATTGCACCGTTTGCAATCCCGCATCGGCATGGGCCCCGCCGCCCCTTTGACCGCAAGGCGCGGGAAGCGGCAATGCCGTGCTCGGATTAGTCAGCGGCCTATATCCGAACCAGGAATGAAAGGCTGCGCATGAGCGATACGAATGCAGCGCTCCGCCGCACCCTTGATCACGCGACGGCCTATCTCGACGGGCTGGACGATCGCCCCGTCGCGGCGACGGCAACCCTGACCGGGTTGCGTGACCGGCTTCGCGTTCCGCTGACGAACGCGCCGACACCGGCGACGACCGTGATTGACGATCTCGTCGCCGCAACCGCTGGCGGACAGTTGGGATCCGCCAGCGGCCGCTTCTTCGCCTGGGTCATTGGCGGTGCATTGCCGTCTGCGCTGGCCGCCGACTGGCTGGCCTCGACATGGGACGTGAATGCCTGCCTCTATGCCTGCGGCCCGGCCGCCGCAGTGGTCGAGGAAGTGGCGGGCGAATGGGTCAAGGATGTGCTCGACCTGCCACGCGAGGCCTCTTTCGCCTTCACCACCGGTTGCCAATTCGCCCATATGACCTGCCTCGCCGCGGCCCGGCACGCCCTGCTCGCCGCGCGAGGCTGGGATGTCGAGGCGGACGGACTTGCCGGTGCGCCAGCGATCCGCGTGCTCGCAACCGAGCAGCGCCATGGATCGATCGAGCGGGCGTTGCGCTTCCTCGGCATCGGCACCCGCGCCTTGCAGCCCTTGGCCACCGACGGACACGGCAGGCTTCAACCCGCAACGCTGGCCGCGGCGCTGACGGCGTCGGACGGCCCAACCATCGTGATTCTGGACGCCGCCGATCTCAACATCGGGGCATGCGACCCGTTCGCCGAACTGATACCGCTGGCGCAGGCCGCTGGCGCATGGGTGCATATCGATGGCGCGTTCGGCCTATGGGCGCGCGCCAGCCCCCGTCGCCGCCATCTTGTCGACGGTGTCGAAGCCGCCGATTCCTGGGCCACCGACGCGCATAAATGGCTCAACACTCCAAAGGACAACGGCATCGCGATCGTGCGCCATCGCGCCGCGCATCGCACGGCAATGACGCTCAGCGCAGACTATCTCGTGCCGGGCGGCGATGCCCGCGATGCAATCGACTGGACTCCGGAATGGACGCGCCGTGCCCGCGGCTACGCCATCTACGCGGCGCTGCGGGAATTGGGCCGTGATGGTATCGCCGCATTGATCGACCGCTGCTGCGACCATGCCCAGACCCTGGCGTACGGCATCGCCGCACTGCCCGGCGCCGAACTGATCGCCGCGCCGAGCCTCAATCAGGGCCTTGTCCGTTTCCTCGATCCGGATGGCGATCATGACAGCCATACCGATAGGATGATCGCGGCAATCAACGCAGAGGGAACTGCCTTTTTCAGCGGCACGACCTTTCGCGGACGTCGGGCGATGCGCATCAGCGTGGTCAATTGGCGGACCAGCGAAACCGATATACGCCGCACGATCGAGGCCGTTGGCCGCGTATTGACCAAGAGTCCGGCCCGGCGCGCGCGCTAATCCGGCACTGCTGCAATCGCCTGCGGGCTCCAGCCGCCGCCCATGGCCTGATAGAGCTGGATACGCGCGGTCAGCGCGTCGCTGCGAACCTGGATCAGGCTCAGTTCGGCCCCCAGCAGGCCGCGCTGTGCGTCGAGCTGTTCGAGATAGGGCGAATAGCCTTCGCGGTAGCGATTGGTTGCCAGCCGCAAACCTTCGGCCAGCGCGTCGCGCTGGCTGGCCGCCAGCATACGTTGTTCGTCGAGCCGCCTCACCGACGCCAGCGCATCCTCGACTTCGCGGAAACCCGCAAGCACGGCCTGGCGATAGCCGAAGGCGGCCTGATCGCGCTGCGCACCCGCTGCGTCCGCCTGCGCGGTCAGCCGGCCGCCCTGGAACAAGGGTGCCAGGATGCTGCCGCCGACCGACCACAGGCTGATCGGATCGCCGAGCAAGGTCGAAAAGGCCGCGCCGGTCGAGGCGGTCAGCCGGACCTGCGGCAGGAAGCGTTTGCGCGCCGCCGCCAGCGAGGAATCGGCGGCAGCGAGCTGATATTCGGCGCGCGCGATATCGGGCCGCCGGCGCAGCAGATCCGAAGGCAGGCCATCGGGTACGGCCGGTTCGGCAAGGCGATCCAGCGCCCCGCGCACGATCGCGCGCGGCGTTTCCCCGGTCAGCAGGCTCAGGCCATTTTCCTGCCGGGCAATGGCAAGTTCGATCTGGGGGATGATCTGCGCGGTCGCATCATATTCCGCCTGAGCCTGCTGCAATTCGAGCTTCGGCGAATAGCCGGTACGCACGCGCGACGTCGCGATCCTGAGCGAGTCCGCCCGTGCGGCGAGCGTCTGCCGCGCGACGCCAAGCCGCGCATCGAGCCCGAGCAAAGTGACATAGCCGCTTGCCGTCGCGCTCGCGACCGCCAGCCTGACGGTATCGCGCGCGGCCTGGCTGGCGAGCCAGGCATTGCGTGCCGCCGATTGCTGATCCGCGAGTCGGCCGAACAGATCGACTTCATAAGCGGCCTGCACTTGCGGCTGCGCAGCGGTCTGTTCCACCGGCGTGCCGAACGGGCTCACGCTGCGCGAATGCGTGCTGCCGATCCCGGCATCGAGCGTCGGCAGCAATTGCGCACGCGCCAGCATCTCGTTCGCGCGCGCCTCGCGCACCCGGCCGGCGGCGACGCCGATATCGGCGTTGTTGGCCAGTGCCGCCTCGACCAGCGCCGTCAGCGCCGGATCGCCGAAACCCCGCCACCAGTCACGGTCGAGCGGCGCGGTCGGGCCGGCATCGGTCCGCCACGCGGCCGCCGGCGCAATAGGCTGCACGCTCGCGGTCTCCACCGCCGGCCCGGCACAGCCCGCGAGCAGCAACGGCACGATCAGGGCATGCGTCCGCATCACCGCCCCTTGCCGCTACGCGTATCGATCCTGACCTCGACCGACATGCCCGGCCGCAGCCGCCGCGCCGCTGCCTGCCCGGGATCGATCCGGATGCGCACCGCGATGCGCTGCGCCACCTTGACGAAATTGCCCGTGGCGTTGTCGGCCTTGATCACCGCGAATTCGGATCCCGCCGCGGGCGCCAGATTCTCGACGCGTCCGGTCAGCGTCTCGCCGCCCAGCGCATCGACGCGGAAGCTGACGCGCTGGCCGATCGCGATATGATGGGTCTGCGCTTCCTTGAGATTGGCGATCACCCACAGATCGTGCGGCACCAGGAACATCAGCTGCGTGCCCGCCGTGACGAAGGCGCCGTTGCGCACGCCGATCTCGGACAGCTGGCCATCGGTGGGCGCGCGGATCACGGTGTTGTCGAGATCGATCTGGGCGAGCCGCAATTGCGCCTTGGCGGCTTCCACCGCGGCCTCCAGCCCGCTGCGCCCGACGATCACGGTGCGGACGTCCTGCGTGCCGATGGCGCGGCCCGCCTCGGCCTGGCGCACGCCCGCCTGCGCCGCCAGCAAAGCGGCGCGCGTCTGGTCGCGCTCGCGTGCGGAGATCGATCCGTCGGCGATCAGCGCATCGGCGCGGCGCATATCGGCCTGGGCACGGACAAGCTGCGCGCGCGCATTGGCGATGGCGGCATCCTGGCTCTGCGTCGCGACTTCGCGCGAACGCTGCGCCTGTGCCGAATTGGCGAGCGACGCTTCCTGCGCGCCGATATTGGCCAGCGCCTGCGCGACGCGCGCGCGATAGATGCGGTCGTCGATCGTCGCCAGCACCTGCCCCGCCTTCACCTCGGCGAAATCCTGCACCGCCACATTGGTGACGTAACCGCTCACCTGCGGGCTGATGATCGTCACCCGGCCGCGGACATAGGCATTGTCGGTCTTTTCCGCGAAGCCGGCAAAGGGCGGCAGCTGCCACGCATAAAGGATCGCGAGCACCGCCAGCACCGCGATACCCACGATCGCGATCACCACCGCCCTGCCCTTCACCGGCGGGCGCCAGCCACCCGGCGGCGGATCGATCTGCGGATCGCTTTCGGGTGCGGGATCGGCGGCGGTTTCGGCCATTTACTGCTCCTTTGCGCCCTGCGCCTGCATCATCTTCTGCTGCAATTCGATCACCGGGGAGATTTCGCCGCGACGGCGGATCGACCAGCGGATCGCGAAACCCCACAAAGCCGTCAGCACCGCGAGCACGCCGACCAGCATGAACACATCGTTGAACGCCAGGATATGCGCTTCGCGCGTCACCTGCTGTGCCAGCAGCACCGCCCCCTCGGCACTGCGCAGCGCGGGATCGCCGACGACGCCGGCGACCGCGCCCGATCCGGCACGGATCCGCGCGGCGACCAGCGGATCGGTCATCACGATCGATTGCACCAGTTCGTGCGAATGCACTTTCTCGCGGATCGCCTGGAACGTGCCGAGCAGTGCATTGCCGACCAGCCCGCCGATGCTCTGGCTCAGGCTGAACAGCACGACGAAGCTGATGAAATTCTTGGGGCCGGCCAGCAAGGTTCGCGCGATACCAATCACCATCGCCTGCGCCATGAACAGCAATGCGGCAAAGCCGACGATCGCCTGGCTCAGATACAGGCTGCTCGGGCGCGTCAGATTGGTCGCGTCGGCATCCATGAACGATCCCAAGGCGATCAGCACCACCGCGATGGTGATCGGGCGCGCGACATTGTCCGGGCGGAACGTGATCACCGCAGTCACCAGTCCCGCGATCGAGGCCGCGAGCACGATCAGATTGAGCGTCACCATCTGGTCGTTCATCATGCCGAGCACGGTCAGCAACCCGACCGATCCAAAGGCCTGTTCGGACAGCAATATCCGTACCGACGCCGCGATCAGCATCAGCCTTACCATCTGGCGCGTGCCCAGCCAGCGCGTGTTGATGAGCGGATTGGGCCGGTGATGCTCGACCAGCAAGGCGGCCGCGATCAGGACGACGCTGCCCGCAAGCGCCCAGCCCAGCCATTCGCGATCGGTCCACCACTGGATACGCCCTTCGGAGAGCACCGCGATCAGCAGCCACAGGCCCGGCGCGAGCAGGCCGATGGTGAGGAAATCGAGCGGTTCGAACACCTTTTCACGCTCGCTGGGCGGCAGCGGCAGCGCCATCACAGCGGCCAAAGTCGCCAGCGACAGGCCCAGCTCGAACCAATAGAGCATGTGCCAGTCGCCCCAGTCGAGCAGCCCCGGCGACAATGCGCGCGCCAGCGGCGTGGCAAGTTGCGGCACGCTGATGCCGATCATCACACCACTCAGCCTTTTGGCGGCGGGCATCGCTTGCATCAGATAGAGGATGGTCAGCGTCGAAAGCCCGCTCGCGGCGATGCCGCTGACCGCGCGCACCGCCACCGACGTCCAGAATCCGTGGACGAACAGGTGCAGCAAAGTCGCCAGCGCATAGGTGGCGAGCGTATAGCGGATGAACGGCTGCAGCCCGAATTGCTGGCGATATTTCACCAGCAACAGATTGGCCGTGACATTGGTCATGAAATAGGCAGCGGTCAGCCAGGCGCTTTCGTCGGTGTTGAGGCCGAGCGTGCCTTGCGCGAAATTGAGATTGACGGTGACCAGCGCATTGCCGAGGCCGCCGGTGATGCCGATCAGGCAGCCGATCGCGAAATAGAAGCGCCGCCGTCGTTCGGGATGGTCCGGATTTGCCGGCGACCCCGGCAGTGTCGGCTGCTCGTGTGGTTTGAAGACATAGGGTGCCGTGCTGGTCATGGCGTGTCCGGGCAATTCGGGGACGACTATGCGACGACGACCGTCAATTGCAACCGTCCGCTATCCAAGTTGTTGCCTTGTCGTCCGAAAGAATCGTGCAAGAGTCCGAGGGCCGACCGGCCTCGCTGCGTAGAACCATCACCACCCCAGGAGATCGTATATGAGATTGCTGCTTTCCGCGTTGACCGCCGCATTGTTGCTGCCCACGGCCGCGCTGGCGCATCCGGCGCTGGTCAGCGCCAGCCCGGCCGCCAATGCGACGGTGGCGCGCACCGGTATCGTCACGCTCAGCTTCAGCGAGAAACTAATGCCCAAATTGTCGGGCGCAAAACTGATCATGACCGGCATGCCGGGCATGAAGGACCATCCCGAAATGCCGATGAAGGCAGCCGCATCGATCGGCCCGGGCGGCAAGTCGATCATATTGAAGGCGGCCTCGCCGCTTCCGGCCGGCAGCTATCGCGTCGACTGGCACGTCGTCTCGTCGGACACGCACCGGATCACCGGATCGCACAGCTTCTCCGTGCGCTGAGGCGATGATCGACGCGGCCACGGCGATCGCCCGTTTCGCCGTCCATCTCGATCTGCTGCTGCTTTTCGGCCTCGCTGCCTATCCGCTCTATGGCGATAGCGCGGTGCGGCGGCCGAAAGCGCTGGCCCTGCTGGCCATTGTGGGACTGGCGGCGAGCCTGTTCGCCTTTGCCGACATGGCGGCGGCGATGGCCGGGCTGACGCTCGCGACGCTCGACCGGGAAATCGTCGCGACGATCGCGTTCGATACCGATCCCGGCCGCGCCTTCTTCGTTCGCATGGCGGCGCTGGCGATGGCCGTGCCATTGGCCCGGCGAAGCTGGACGGTTGCCGCACTGGCCGCAATCGCACTCGCCAGCCTCGCCTGGTCGGGCCATGCGGCGATGAACGAAGGCACTGCCGGGATCGTGCATCGCGGCGCGGATATCGTCCATCTGCTTGCCGCCGGCGCCTGGATCGGTGCGCTCGGCATATTGCTCGCACGGACTCTCGATCGTTCGACCGGGATCGAACGCCTGCACGCGGCGCTTTCGCGCTTCGGCGTCGCTGGATCGGTGCTCGTCGCTTCGATCGTGCTGACGGGCATCGTCAATCTGTGGCTGATCGTCGGCCCGGACCAGATCGCCCGTTTGCCGACCACGCTTTATGGCCAGTTGCTTGCGCTGAAGCTCGCCGCCTTCGCCGCCATGCTCGCTCTTGCCGCGAACAATCGCTGGCGATTGACGCCGCGCCTTTGCCAATCCCCGGAAACCAGCGACCACGCGGTGCGTGGCATGCGCTTCAGCATCCTGTGCGAACTTGCCTGCGCCATCGGCATCATCGCGCTTGTCGCCTTTCTCGGCACCCTGTCTCCCACCGACTGATACCAGGTCCGCGCCGCGCCCGAGCGTCCGGTCCAAGCATCGAACCACAGATCAGCGGACGATCATTTGATCGCACCTGGTGGCACCGGCTTGCGCAACCACGATCCGAATTGCCATCACTCTTCATTTTTGATAGAAAATCGTCAACATATAGAAAATAAATCGAATCAATATATCGGCGCGTCACTGCCTCCGTCACCGCTTGAGATACGAGTTTCATGTCCATCGACACCCGACCCAGACCGCATCCGCTCAATCGCGATTTCCAATGGCAGGACGTCCCACCGCACCGCGACCTACGCGCGCTTTCGCCCGCGCAAGTCGCGGCGTTCGATCGCGATGGCTTTCTGCGGATCGAAAATGCCTTCACGACCGACGAACTCGACGCAGTAATGCAGGCGATCGATCCGATCGAGGCCGCGCACGAGAAATATGTGTCCGAGGAACAGGGCGGCAATTTCCGGCTGACCTCCTCCGGTACGATCACCTTCACCGCGCATGTCGTGAAACAGTCGCAGACCCTGCGCGATTTCGCCGCGCATCCGGCGATCCGCGCCATATTGCACGACCTGATGGGTGGGACGGCCCGGCTCTACTGGGATCAGTCGGTCTACAAGAAGACGGGCAAGAAGCAGGAATTCCCCTGGCACCAGGACAATGGCTATACCTTTATCGAGCCCCAGCAATATCTGACCTTCTGGATCCCGCTGGCCGATGTCGATGAAGAGAATGGCTGCCCCTGGATCGTGCCGGGGCTGCATCGCGGCGGCACGCTCGAACATTGGGCGACGCCGATCGGGCTCAAATGCCTGGAGGATGCCGAGGGCGTGGCGGTGCCCGGCAAGGCCGGCGACATCATCCTGTTCTCGTCGCTGGCACCGCATCGCACCGGCCCCAATCTGCGCGACGGCAGCGTCCGCAAGGCCTATATCCTGCAATATGCGCCCGATGGCGCGTATACGATCGTCAATGGCGAGGCGGTCGTCCAGGACGATGCAGAGCGGCAGTTCATCGTCGAGCCGGCGGGATGACGGTATAGTTCACCCCCTTCGCTCCGCCAGTTCGCGGACGATGTCGTCATGCATCCGCCCGCGCAACGGGTAGTAGATCATCGCAATCCCGGCCACGACGAGGCCGATGGCGGGAAGCGCGGTCATCAGCAATTTCATGTTCGCCAGCGTCTCGACGCTCTGCGCGACGTTCGCACGATAGCCGATCAAACCGAGCAGCCAGCCGTAAAGGCCGGCACCCAGACCCAGCGCGACCTTGAGGAAGAACGCCCCCAGCCCGAACACGAAGCTCTCGGTCCGCATGCCGGTGCGCCATTCGCCATATTCCACGGTGTCGGGCAGCAGCGACCAGAAGCCCAGCGCCAGCCCCAGGCTCGTCACATGCATCCAGACGAAGAAACCGATCGCGAGGCCGACCGAACGGATATCGACGAGCGCGAAGACCGTGAGCCCGACCAGCCCCCAGACCACCGCAGCCAGCCAGGCGGCACGCTTGCCGATCCATTTGGTGATATAGACCCAGGCCGGTACGATCAGCAGGCCGCTCGCCGCCGTCACGCTCAGCGCCTGACGGCCCGCAGCTTCGTCGTGCAGATAATATTTGAAATAATAAAGCACCGATTTGCCGAGCGCGGTCGAGCAGACCACCCCCGTGCAGATCGCGATCACCACCACCCAGAGCGCGCGATTGTCGCGCAAGGCCGGCCAATAATCCGCCAGCCTTTCCGGCCCCTTGTCGAGCCCGGTCTCCTCCGGCTCGCGCGTCGCGAGGAACACGAGCGGCAGCACGATCGTCGCAATCATCGCGAATATGCCCGACGCCCAGAAAAAGCCCCGCGCGACGTCGCCGCCGCCAAGCGCCGATGCGAGCGGCTGAGTGAGGCTGGCGACGGTCAGGCCGGCCAGCGTCGCGAAGATGATGCGGCCGCCCGCGATGGTGCCCCGCTCCAGCGAGTCCGGCGTGATCCGCGCCGACATCGCTGTGTAGGGGATCGACGCAACGGTATAGGCGATGCGGAAGATGATGTGTGCGGCGAGCATCCACAGCGCGAGCCCCGCCCCTTCCAGCGGCGGCCGGTAATAGAGCAGCATGAAGGCGATGCCGACGAACGGCGCGCCGAACAGGATATAGGGGCGGTAGCGCCCCCAGCGCGTCCGCGTGCGATCGGCGATCGCCCCCATGAACGGATCGATCGCCGCATCGAAGATCGAGGCGATCATATAGATGAGCCCGGCGACGCCCGCGCTCAGCCCCACCGCATCGGTGTAGAAGAACAGCAGGAACAACGAGACGCTCTGCCAATACAGGTTGAACGCATAGTCGCCGACGGTGAAGCCGATGATCCGCCCGTATCCGAGCTTTTGCGCAGGCGCACCGCTCATGCGGCGATAGCCAGATTGGCGCGCGCCGCGGCAAAGCATTGCTCGGCGATGTCGATCAGATGGCGGGCCTCGATCCAGCGATCGCTTTCCTCGCGCATTTCGTCATCGGGGCCGAGGACCATCTTGGGATAGAAGGCCCGCGCGGGCAGCAGTTCGGGATGGGCGGCCAGATAATCGCCCGGTCCCGCCGACCGCAAAAAGCCCTCACAGGCCGCCGTCCACATCCGGCGATAATAATCGGTGTGGCGTGCCTCCGCCGGGTCGCTCGCAGTCACTTGTCCGAAGGCGTTGGACGAGACGCGCAGATGCAGGAAGCGCGTGCGTTCGAAGACCGGCGCGAGCGCTGCGAACTTCATCTCCATATCGCCATAGGTGAATTCATGGCCGATATACCAATGCGCGAAATCGCCGTTGAAGCGCAATTCGGGCAGGCGTTCGATCAGGTCGAGCGTGCGCCGGATATCCTGCGTCATCGTCGCGCGATGCGTTTCGAGATAGACCGGATGCCGCTCGCTCTCGGCGATCTCCAGCATCACCTCGGCAAGCCGGGTCATCTCGTCATCGCTTTCCAGCCCGGTACCGAGATGGACGGTGGTGCAGTCGCATCCGGCATCGCGGAACATGCTTACGCGTTCGCGCATCTGCGCCACATCGTCGAAGATCCGCATCATGCCCGTCGGGACCAGCCCGGCGGCGACCGCCTTGTCGGGCTCGATCGTCTGCAGCGCTTCATAGCCCGCGGCCTTGAGTGCGGCATTGATCGTCTCGGTCGATCCCCTGGGTCCGGCCGACCAGTCCGGCAAAGCGGCGGGCGTGACGAAGCTGATCCCGTGCAGCAGACGCGGCGCGCGCGACGACCCGTCATTGGTATTGGGCACCGGCGCCATGAATCCTCCCGCATATCTTGGTTGCGGGAATAGTTTATTCAAAATGCCATTTAGTCAACAGATTCGATCTATTTTATGATTCTCGTCATTGCGAGCGAAGCGAAGCAATCCAGGGATGCACGAGCCACT